>NZ_JBRREH010000006.1:0-78414 GCF_056760175.1 Stenotrophomonas sp. STEN021
CCCCCCTCTTCTCGCGTGGTTTTCTGGCCTTCGGGCTGCGCGCAGACCACACACCCGGTCCTGGTATTGCCGCGCGCTTAGCCTGTGTTGCACTGGGCGCGGCACTACCGTACAGGCCGACCTGATCGGCGCTTACCGCTGCGGTCCGCCCATAAAAAAACTCCCTCCCCGCTGGGCAGTCGGGGAAGGAGTTTCAGGTCTTGCTAGTGGAGCTGGATCAGATCAGCGGCGCCGGGGTAGCCGGCAGCGCAACCGGAGCGGCCTTCTTCTTGCGAGCGGCCGGCTTCTTCTTCGCAGCAACCTTCTTGGCGGCCGGCTTCTTGGCGGCAACCTTCTTTGCAGTCTTCTTTACGACCTTCTTGGCAGCTGCCTTCTTGGCAACCTTCTTTACGGCCTTCTTAGCTACTTTCTTGACGGCTTTCTTGGCAGTTGCCTTCTTGGCAACCTTCTTTACGGCCTTCTTAGCTACTTTCTTGGCGGCTTTCTTGGCAGTTGCCTTCTTGGCAACCTTCTTTACGGCCTTCTTGACGGTCTTCTTGGCTGCTGCCTTCTTGACGGTCTTCTTGGCTGCTGCCTTCTTCACGGTCTTCTTGGCTGCTGCCTTCTTCACGGTCTTCTTGGCAACGGCCTTCTTGGCGACCTTCTTCACTGCCTTCTTGGCGGTTGCCTTCTTGGCAACCTTCTTCACGGCAGCCTTCTTGGCGACTTTCTTTACCGCCTTCTTGGCGGCCGGCTTTTTAGCTGCTTTCTTCGTAGCCATGGTTTGTTCCTCGTCAGTGATCTATGGAATTGAAATGCCCAGTTGAAGCAAATCCGCGGTGTTCGGCGGAGGACCGACGACGCGTCTAGCGCATCGTTACGGATACAGAAACACCCGCAACGGGTTCCGCTGCAGGTGCCAGATAGAAATCAGGGGGGTGTTTCGCGGAAGGAAGCGAGTCCTGCTCCACCATCAAAAAAATCCTGGCGGACGTCCAAGTTGTGCTTCGCGTCTGAATGTTGATCCGGCTCACTCGCTTCCGCAGGAAAGGTCTGCTGGGCGAAACCTAATCACGGTTTTTTTTACTGTCAACCATCTTTGCAAAATATTTTTCGGAAGCCTTCAGCCTTCTGCACCCAGCCGCGTGACGCCACCGCCCGCCGCACGCATCCTTCGACACCGCACTTACGCCTTCCCAAAAAAACACAAAGTAAAAAAACATCGGTAAAAGTGCACTATTCGTTTCAATGCCGGTAGCGGGCAGCTGCGTTGGCGTTACACCAACAGCATCGCAAAGCGTGCGACCAACAGTCAGCACCGGCCAGTTCCAGCACCCGAAAAAAAGTTTGCCGAAGGCATGGCTTTGCCTGTGCGATGGATCATTTTGCGCAAACTTTTTGGACCACTTCGCAGCCTGCGACGACATTGATCGGAACCACACCGCGTCCGTTGGCATCGGCTTCGACACGTCATTGCCGGCCACTCATCACCACCGATCATCACGTGATGCTGACATCCGCACAAAAAAAAACGGCCGCTGACAGCGGCCGCTTTCCGGATCACGACAGGACTCAGTGGTCCTCGTTCTCCAACATCTCGGCATAGTCGTCCGGACCCAGCAGGTCGTTCAACTGATCCGGATCGGACAGCTCGACCACGTACAGCCAGCCGTCGCCGTAGGCGTCTTCGTTGATGGTTTCCGGCTTGTCGGTCACTGCTTCGTTGACTTCGACAACGGTGCCGGACACCGGGCTGTAGACGTCGGACGCGGCTTTCACCGACTCGACCACCGCTGCGCCAACGCCAGCCTGCACGCTGTCACCGACAGCCGGCAGTTCGACGTAGACCAGGTCACCCAACAGGCCTTGGGCGTGATCGGAAATACCTACGGTGACGCGGCCATTGCCTTCGACACGGGCCCATTCGTGGGACTTGAGGAACTTGAGGTCGCCAGGGATCTCGCTCATGGAACTACTCCGGAAAAACGGTGGTCGGGATTAAGCGCTAGTTTAACGAACCGGAAGCGAGGTCGCTTCCGGCCCGGTCCTACAGGTCAAAGATTGATGCCGGCCTGTGCCTGGCCGTCACGCACGAACGGGAACTTCACGATACGCACCGGAACTTCCTTGCCGCGGATATCCACCCGCACATCGCCCGGCGCACCGGCCGGCACGCGTGCGAAGGCGATCGCCTTGCCCAGCGTCGGCGAGAACGTGCCGGACAGGATCTCGCCCTCGCCATTGGCGGTGAGCACCTTCTGGCCGTGGCGCAGCACGCCCTTCTCGTCCATCACCAGGCCGATCATCTGCCGCGCGTTACCTGCGGTCTTCTGTGCTTCCAGCACGGCACGGCCGGTGAACGCACGCGGCGTGCCGTCGGACTGGTCGTCCAACGCCACGGTCCAGGCCAGCGCCGCCTCGTACGGGGTGACGGTTTCGTCCATGTCCTGGCCATAGAGATTCATGCCGGCTTCCAGACGCAGCGTGTCGCGTGCGCCGAGACCGGCCGGCTTCACGCCGGCAGCCAGCAGTGCATTCCAGAACGCGACCACCGCACTCTGCGGCAGCAGCACTTCGTAGCCGTCTTCGCCGGTGTAACCGGTACGTGCAACAAACAGTTCAACGCCGTCGGTCGAACGGACTTCCAGCGCGGCGAAGCGAGCAAGCTTGTCCAGCGCGGCACGATCCGACTCCGCTACCAGGCCGGCGACCAGGGCACGCGCCTGCGGGCCCTGCACGGCAACGATGGCCAGGTCTTCACGCTCGACCACCTCGACGCCGAAGGCTTCGGCATGCTGGCGGATCCAGGCCAGGTCCTTCTCGCGGGTGGAGGCGTTGACCACCATGCGGAACATGTCCTCGGCCAGGAAGTAGACGATCAGGTCGTCGATCACCCCGCCCTGCGCATTGAGCATGCACGAGTACAGGGCCTTGCCGCGGACCTTGACCTTGTCGATGGAGTTGGCCAGCAGCTGGCGCAGGAACTCACGGGTGCGCGCACCCTTCAGGTCGACCACGGTCATGTGGCTGACGTCGAACATGCCGGCTGCGGTGCGGACCAGGTTGTGCTCGTCGATCTGCGAGCCGTAGTGGATCGGCATGTCCCAACCGCCGAAGTCGACCATCTTGGCGCCGAGTGAGCGGTGGGTTTCGTTGAGCAAAGTCTTCAGGGTCATGGCCGTTCCACACTAAGGGGACCGCCATTATCCCAGATGGTTACTTTTAAAACCTGCGGCACTGCCACAACGGCAGTACCGCGGCAGTATTCAGACCGCCTGCACCTTCAGCGTCATGCCATCCACGGCCACCACGCGCACCGCACTGCCCTGCGGCAGATCGGGCCCGGCGACCACCCAGAACGCATCATCCACCTTGGCCCGGCCGACGCCGGCGCTGATCGCCTGATCAAGGGTCACCACGCGCCCGATCAACTGCTCGGCACGGCGGTTGAGCAGCGGCTGGTCGCTGGGCCGTGCGCGCTGCCGGAACCAGGTGCGGTAGACCTGGATCGAGACAAAACTCAACACCACGAACAGGATCACCTGCAGCAGCACGCTCATGCCGTCGATTGCCCAGACCGTGAGGAACACCGCCGCTGCAGCGATGCCCATCCACAGCATGAAGGCACCCGGCGCCAGCGCCTCGGCGGCGAACAGGGTCACCGCCAGCGCCGCCCAGATCACCACTTCCCAGCGCATGGCTCAGCGCCCCAGCGGCGGCGGGTTGCCGCGTGTCGGCTGCTTCGCTTCGCCCTGCTTGGCGAAGGCCTCCTTGGCCAGTTCCGAAATACCGGCGATGGAACTGATCACGCCGGTCGCCTCCATCGGCATCAGCACCAGCTTCTGGTTGGGCGAGTTGGCCAGTTCACTGAAGGCTTCCACGTACTTCTGCGCGATGAAGTAGTTGATCGCCTGCACGCTGCCATTGGCAATCGCATCGGACACCATCGCTGTCGCCTTGGCCTCAGCCTCGGCCAGGCGCTCACGCGCCTCGGCGTCGCGGAACGCCGCTTCCCTGCGCCCTTCCGCTTCCAGCACGGCGGACTGCTTCTGGCCTTCGGCACGCAGGATCTCCGATTGGCGGATACCTTCGGATTCCAGAATGGCTGCTCGCTTGTTCTGCTCGGCCATCTTCTGCTGCTGCATCGACTGCACCAGGTTGGCCGGCGGCTGGATGTCCTTGATCTCGATGCGGGTGACTTTGACGCCCCACGGATTGGTGGCGTGGTCGACCACGTTGAGCAGCTTGGCGTTGATGGTTTCACGCTGGCTCAATGATTCGTCCAGATCCATCGAACCAATCACGGTACGGATATTGGTCTGTACCAGGGCAATCATCGCCACTTCCAGGTTGGCCACTTCATAGGCCGCCTTGGCCGCGTCCAGCACCTGGAAGAACACCACGCCATCCACCCGCACCACCGCGTTGTCCCGAGTGATGACGTCCTGGCTGGGCACGTCCAGCACCTGCTCCATCATGTTCACCTTGCGGCCGACGCCGTAAACAATCGGGATGAGAAAGTGCAGACCGGGCGTCATCGTATGGGTGTATTTGCCAAAGCGTTCCACCGTCCATTCGTAGCCCTGCGGCACCATCCGCACTGTCTTGAACAGCACGATGATGCCTGCCACCACGACCACCAACGCCAATAATCCTGCTCCGCTGCCCATGTCTCCACTCCTTGTGCCGATAGATGAGGCGAGTATAGCCACTGCCCCTGAAGCCGTTGGACACGGACTTACAGCCGCACCCGCCCGCGCAGGATGTCGACGAACATCACCCAGTCACCGGCAAATGAATAGAAGGGGTGGCGAAAGGTTGCCGGCCGGTTCTTCTCGAAGAAGAAGTGCCCAACCCAGGCAAACCCGTAGCCGCATAGCAGTGCGAGCCACAACCAGCGCAGCTGGCCGCTCCACAGCAGCATCGCCACACAGAGCAGCACGCCGCAGCTGCCAATGAAGTGCAGGCGGCGACTGACGACGTTGCTGTGTTCGCCCAGGTAGAACGGATAGAACTGGCGGAAGCTGCTGAAGCGCGACATGGCCGGCATCCAGGAAGGGATGCCGCCAGCATAGGCGCTTCAGTTGCTGCGCGGTGCGAACATGATCACCGCCATGCCAAGCAGGCAGAGCCCGCCGCCAAGCAGGTCCCAGCGGGTGGGCTTGACCGAGTCCACCAGCCACAGCCACAGCAGCGCCACGCAGACATAGACGCCACCGTAAGCGGCGTACACCCGCCCGCTGGCGGCCGGATGCAGGGTCAGCAACCAGGCAAACAGGGCCAGGCTGGCGGCAGCCGGCAACAGCAGCCACGGACTGCCCTGCTGTCGCAGCCATACCCACGGCAGATAGCAGCCAACGATTTCAGCCAGCGCGGTGAGCAGGAACAGGGCGAAGGTTTTCACTTCGCCGCGTCCTTTTCCTGCTGCTTGACCTGCTGCCACAGCGCTTCCTGCTGCTGCAGATCGAGCTGCGACATTGCTTTTCCCTGCTCAGCGGCCAGCGCTTCCATCGCCCGGAACCGGCGCTCGAACTTGTGGTTGGCATGGCGCAGGGCGGTGCCGCTATCGACCTTGGCGTGGCGGGCAAGATTGGCGCAGACAAACAACACATCACCCAGTTCTTCCTGCAGGCGGGTGTGGTTGTCGACGCCAGTGGCAGCAAGCTGAAACTCGGCCTGCACTTCGTCAATCTCCTCGCGCAGCTTGTCCAGCACCGGCACCGCATCAGGCCAATCGAAACCAGTGCGGGCGGCACGCGACTGCAGCTTGGTGGCACGCAGCCATTCCGGCAGTCCGCGCGAAATACCGGCCAATGCCGATCCATCCTGTTCACCCTTGGCGGCACGCTCGCTGCGCTTGATCTGGTCCCAGTTGGCCAGCACTTCGTCGGAATCGCTGACTTCGGTGTCACCGAAGATATGCGGATGACGGCGGATCATCTTGTTGCTGATCGAGGCCACCACGTCACCGAAATTGAACGCCCCCTGTTCACTGGCCATCTGCGCGTGGAATACCACCTGCAACAGCAGATCACCGAGCTCATCCTTCAGATCCGGCAGGTCGTTGCGGTCGATGGCGTCGGCCACTTCGTAAGCCTCCTCCACCGTATACGGCGCGATGCTGGCGAAGTCCTGCTCCAGGTCCCACGGGCATCCCCCCTGGGGGTCGCGCAGGCGCGCCATGATCTGCAACAGGGTCTGGATATCGGTCAATTCGGACATGCGCGCATCACCTTTGTTACGAATACGCCGGCAATTGCCGGCGTTTGAAGTTCACTGCAGGCAGCCAGTGGCGGGGCGTCAAAGCCCGGCCACCCACTCCTGCCACGGCAACGAGGCATCACCCAGGGCGACGAAGTCGCCATTGAGCAGCCGCGGGCGCTGGTTGTAGGCAAACGGCACACCGTCATCGGCAGCCAACACCACACCACCAGCCGCTTCCAGAACGCACTGGCCGGCGGCGGTATCCCATTCACTGGTTGGCCCAAGGCGCGGGTACACGTCCAGCGTACCTTCGGCGATGCGGCAGAATTTCAGCGAGGATCCCTGCGCGACCAGCTCGATTTCGCCCATGCGCGCCAGCAAGGTGGCTGTGCGTGCACTGGCATGCGAGCGGCTGGCGGCGACCCGCAGCGGCGACGCCGGTGGCACACGGGTAGTGATCGCATCCTGCTGCTCACCGCTACGGCGCCAGGCCTGGCCACCGCGCTGCGCATGCCAGATGACCTCGGTCACCGGTGCCTGTACGACGCCAAACACCGACACACCCCGCTCGATCAGCGCGATGTTGACGCTGAATTCGCCATTGCGCTTGATGAACTCGCGGGTGCCGTCCAGCGGGTCCACCAGCCAATAGCGTTGCCACTGCCGACGCGTTTCCCATGGCAACTGTGCCGATTCCTCGGACAGCACCGGGATATCCGGGGTGAGCTGCGACAGGCCTGCAACGATCAGCCGGTGCGCGGCCAGGTCGGCGGTGGTGACCGGACTATCGTCGGCCTTCTGCTCGATATCGAAGCCACTGGCATAGACCTGCATGATCGCCGCGCCTGCGCGCTGGGCGATATCCAGCACGCCTTCGCGCAGCGCCTCATCAACTACTGCGCTCATGCGCCACCTCGCAGCCACTCACGGGCAATGAACAGGGCCGCCAGCGAACGCCCCTCGGAAAAATCCTCGCGCAACATCAGCTGGTCCAGCTCGGCCAGCTTCCACGGCACCACTTCCAACTCTTCCGGCTCGTCACCAGGCAAGCGCTGCGGATACAGGTCGCGCGCCACCACCAGGGTGGATTGATGACTCATATAAGTAGGTGCCAGGGTCAGGCTGCGCAGCACATCCAGCCTGCGCGCGCCGTAGCCAGCCTCCTCCTTGAGCTCACGATCAGCCGCTTCGATCGGCGTTTCGCCAGCATCGATGCGGCCTTTGACCAGGCCCAGTTCGTAGCGATGCAGGCCTGCTGCGTATTCACGCACCAGCAGCACAGTCTGCTCGTCCAGCAGCGGCACCACCACAACAGCACCGTGACCGCCGCTGACCAGGCGCTGGAAATGGCGGCGTTCGCCGTTGGAAAACTCCAGGTCCAACTGCTGCTGACGGAACGGCCCGATGTGTTCTTCGACCACGTTGTGGATCTGAGGCAGGCGGCGACTCATGCACCACTCCGGGCAAAACGACGGTAGACCGATAGAATGCGCATTGGCAGATACGTTTTCATGACGTTGAAATGCTAGCAGACCCAGCCGCCCCGCACGCGGCACCGCCTTTGCGAGATACCCCATGCGCCTTACCCGTTGCCCGATTGAACTGCCGCTTGCCGCCGGCCAAACCCTGTCCCTGCCCGAGGATGTGGCCAACCACCTGGTCCGGGTGATGCGCCTGCGCGAAGGCGAAGGCTGCATCCTGTTCAATGGTGATGGTCACGACTATGCGGCCACGATCAGCGCGATCAGCAAGCGCGAGGTACAGGTACACATCGACAGTGCCCAGGCCATCGACAACGAATCGCCGCTGGCGATCACCCTGCTGCAGGGCATCGCCCGTGGCGAGAAGATGGACCTGATCCTGCAGAAGGCCACGGAACTGGGCGTCAGCGGCATCATCCCGGTCAATGCCGAGCGCACCGAAGTAAAACTGGATGCCGCCCGCGCCGAGAAGCGCATCGCGCATTGGCGCAATGTGGTCGGCTCGGCCTGTGGTCAATCCGGGCGTGCCCGCATTCCGTCGATTGGCAGCCCGCAGGCGCTGGCTGCGGCCACGGCGGCACTGCCCGAGCAGACCCTGCGACTAACCCTGGACCCGCTGGGTGAACATCGTCTGGCCTCGCTGCCCGCAGCACCGGCCAACGGCGTGGTGATCGCTATCGGTCCGGAAGGTGGCTGGTCACCACGTGACCGTCAGCAACTGAGCGAAGCAGGGTTCCAGGGCCTGCAGCTGGGTCCACGCATCCTGCGTACCGAAACCGCCGGCCTGGCCGCGATCGCCGCGCTGCAAGCGCAGCTAGGCGACCTGTAGAGCCGCGCCATGCTCGGCTGGGGGCATTGCCAACAAACCCGGCATCGGTTTGTAGGAGCGGCGTCAGCCGCGAAGCCGGCAGCGCTGAAATCACCAGGCGGTCGGCAATCTGATGTAGTGCGAGCTTCGCGGTTTACGCCGCTCCTACAATGCTGAGGATTGCCGGGAAAGGCTCTGCCGAGCATGGCTCGGCACTACGGTGATCCATGCGGCAGTCTGCCCGACTTGTAGAGCCGAGCCATGCTCGGCTGCGGCACTACCGACAAAACCCGGTGTCGGTTTCTGGGAGCGGCGTCAGCCACGAAGCCGGCAGCGCTGAAATCACCAAACGGTCGGCAATCTGATGGAGTGCGAGCTTCGCGGCTTACGCCACTCCCACAATATTGAGGATTGCCGGGAAAGCCTCTGCCGAGCATGGCTCGGCACTACCTTTACCGATCAGGCTACGGCTTCTGCCAGGGCAAGGATGACCGCGCTTTCCACTGCATCCAGATCGGGCAGCAAGGCGCTCTGCTCGCCCAGCAGTACGCGCATGTGCACGCCAACCGGCAGGCTTTCTTCCGATGCATCGGCCAGCAGGCCGTCACGGGGTACCGCAATCAGCTGCGGGAAGGACTGGGTCAGCAGGGCGAAATACGGCAGGTCCGGGTTGCCCCCCAGGGCCTTGAGCACCACCACCTTGTTGTTGCTGGTCACCATTTCATTGCCATGACCGCTGAGCCCGGCATAGGACAGCAACGGCACGCTCCAGCCGTGCCATGCAATCTGCCCGACCAGCCATGCCGGCGTGTTGGCAATCGGCTCAACCGCTACGCGCGACATCATTTCCGCCACCGTCGCGTTGGGCAGCAATACGCGTTCGGTACCTGCCTGTATCAGTACCCCGCGGACTTCATCGTTGTTTGCGTAGCTCATCGTCAGTTCCTCGGTCGCGCTGCGCTCACGCAGCGCAATGCACAGCCAATTCGGCAGCAAGATATTCCGGATCACCTGCGTTCATGCCGGCGACGGCCAGCTGGCTGGCAGCGGCGGGGTCGTAGCATCCCTCGCCGATCTGCCCCGCCACCCAGCCACCCTTGCCGGCAAACTCCAGCGTCGCGGCAACCATTGCCACATCGGCGCCACTGAGCAGCACTACCGCACTGCGGTCCGGTTGCAGGGCTTGGAGCAGGTCATTTGCTTGCGCACAGAAGCGCAGGCCCTCCGGCGTTGCCTCGACGCCGATCACATCAGGAAGAATGTAGACATCGCCGGCGACCAGGCTCTGGCCTGGCTCGGCCAAGGTAACCGACAGCGGTGTCGCCCGTGTCATCTGCTTGACCAGATTGGCATAGCGACCGCCATCCAGCCGCAGCTGCACCAGCACTGGGCGTGCGAAGTCTTCGGGCAGGCCGGCCAACACGCGGCGGACCGCGTCCGGGCCACCAATGCCGGCAACCAACAGCACTGCGCCATTGCCTTCGGTTCCCCCCCCTTGGTCAATCTCCACCAATGACAGCTCGCTGTTGAGCAGGCTGGCCAAGGCCGGCGGCGGCTCCGGGGTGACCCGAGCGGCGGCAGGTGCGCTCTCATAGCCATCGTCTTCCAGCAGCGACCAGCTGCTGAAATCGCCAATCGGTGCCTTTTTTTCTTCTGCGTCGAGCACCACGGCAAGCGGCTCCTCTGGCAGCGGAGGCGGCATGCTTGGCGATACCGGCAGCGACGGCTGCGCCGCCCCTGCGATCAACTCCTCGAACGACAGAACTTCCGGTCGCGGTTCAAGTGCGCTGGCCGGTGCCACATAGATTTCATCGGCAGGCAGGTCGTAGGCCTGTACCTGCGCCTCATCCAGATGGAACTGCAGCGGCGCATCCGCATGCCCGTCGGCCGGACGCGGCGGCAGGCCTGGCTCCAGGCTGATGGCAGGTTCAGCGTCCTCATGCTCCAGACCCGGCGGCAGCACGTTGTCATGCCCCTGCAGCTTGGCCGCCAGATGGCGGATCCAACGCTGTGCTTCCCAGCCTTCGCGACGGGCAGCCAGCTCGGCTTCCTCGAACAACAAGGAAAGCTCTGGCGTCTCCAACACCGACTCCAGCCGCTCCAACGCGTCCTCGACCGCCGGTTCCAAGGCCACCAGCACGACCTGCGGCGCAGCCGAGGTCAACGTGGTCGGTTCCAACTGGTTGGGATCTTCCTCCAGCACGATGCGGCCGCCAGCGGCGACCAGTGCCTCGCGCAGGCGATCACGGGCGGCGCCGGCACGGGCCAGCAGGGCAACCGGCTTGGCAGTGTCGTCAGTCGCGTGCACGGGCGATCCCCAGCAGGTCATAGACATTGCGCATCAAATCCAGCTCCTGGTACGGCTTGCCGAGATAGCGTTGCACGCCGATCTCGAATGCGCGCTGGCGATGCTTGTCGCCACTGCGCGAGGTGATCATCACGATCGGGATGTTCTTGTAGCGCGGATCGGCACGCATCGCGGTAGCCAGCTCGTAGCCGTCCATGCGCGGCATTTCGATGTCCAGCAGCATCAGGTCCGGGATGCGTTCTTCCAGCTGCTCCAGCGCTTCCACGCCGTCGCGTGCCACCGCCACATCCAGGTTGTGACGCTCCAGCACGCGGCCGGTGACCTTGCGCATGGTCAGCGAGTCGTCGACCACCATCACCAGCGGCACGTGGCGCTGGCTGCTGGCCTCGATGGCTTCGACCGTCTGCTGCGGCTGGGTGAGGTGACGACGCACCAGCGGTGCCACGTCCAGGATCACCACCACATTGCCTTCGCCGGTAATCGTGGCGCCGTAGATACCCGGCACCGAGGCGATCTGCAGGCCCACCGGCTTGACCACGACTTCGCGGTTGCCCAGTACCTGGTCGATCGCCACCGCCGCACGCAGGTCGCCGGAGCGCACCAGCAGCAGCGGGATCTCGGCCTGGCCTTCGGCCTTGGCTGCAACCTGGCCCACCAGGGTGCCGAGGTTGTACAGGCTGAAGTCTTCGCCGTTGTAGTGGTAACCGCCCTGCCCGGACTCGAAACGCTCGCGGGAGATGCGGCCAATACCGCTGACCGAGGCCACCGGCACCGCATAGGTGGTTTCGCCGATGCGGACAAACACCGCCTGGGTGACCGCCAGCGTCTGCGGCAGACGCAGGGTGAAGGTCGCGCCCTGGCCGCGCACCGAGTGGATATCCACCGAGCCGCCAAGCTGACGCACTTCGTTGCGCACCACGTCCATGCCCACACCGCGACCAGCCAGCTGGCTGACCTGCTCGCTGGTGCTGAAGCCGGAGGCAAAGATCATCTGGTCCAGCTGGGTATCGTCGATCTGCTCGTCGCTGCCCAGCAGGCCACGCTGCTCGGCGCGGCGACGGATCGCCTCGCGGTCCAGGCCGGCACCGTCATCGCCCACTTCCAGCACGATTTCCGAACCTTCGCGGCGCAGACGCAGGGCGATCTCGCCTTCTTCCGGCTTGCCTGCGGCGGCACGTGCGGCCGGCTGCTCCAGACCGTGCGCAACCGAGTTGCGCAGCATGTGCTCCAGCGGCGCGACCATGCGATCCAGCACGTTGCGATCGAGTTCGCCGTGGGTGCCCTCCAGCTTCAGGTGTACCTGCTTGTCGGTTTCCTGCGCGGCCTGACGCACCACACGGCGCAGACGCGGCACCAGGCCGTCGAACGGCACCATGCGCGCGCGCATCAGGCCATCCTGCAGCTCCGAGCTGACACGCGACTGCTGCTGCAGCAAGGTGTCGTAGTTGCGCGACAGATCGTCCAGCACGCCCTGCAGACCGCCCAAGTCGGCCGCCGATTCGTTCAGCGCACGGCTGAGCTGCTGCAGGGTGGAGAAACGGTCCAGTTCCAGCGGATCGAAGGTCTGGTCGGCCTGCTCATGCTCGCGGCGGTAACGCGCCACAATCTGCGCTTCGGTTTCCAGATCCAGACGACGCAGCTGGTCGCGCAGACGGGCGTTGGTGCGATCCAATTCGGCCATGGCGCCACGGAAGGCACCCAACTGCTGCTCCAGGCGCGAACGGTAGATAGCCACTTCGCCGGCGTGGTTGACCAGGCTGTCGAGCAGGTCGGCGCGCACGCGCACCTGTTCCTGTCCGCGCGGCGCGCCTTCTTCTTCGTTGCCGGCCTGTTCTTCGCGCAGCGGAGCCGACAGCGGCTCCACCGGTGCCAGCGGCTGTGGCAGCACGTCAACGGCAGCGACACTCTCCGCTGCCGATTCGAATGCGGTGACGGCGGCTTCCACCGGTGCCTGCGCGGCTTCGGCGCGACCATCGGTACGCGCTTCGAAGGCCTCGATCAGGTCGGTCGGCATCACTACCGCGCGATGCTCGCCGGTGCGGGTCAACAGCTGGTGCAGACGGTCGAAACCGCGCTCCAGCAGCTGCACGTCAGCGCGGGTGATCTCGGTGCGGTTGGCGGCGACGGCCTCCAGCAGGGATTCGATGCCATGGCCAAGGTCGCCGATGGCATTGATGCCGGCCATGCGTGCACCACCCTTGAGGGTGTGCAGGTCACGTTGCAGGCCGGCCAGCGCTTCGCGGTCTTCCGGCGCGGCGCGCATGTCGCTGACCAGACCATCGCAATGGTCGAGCAGGTCCTTGCCTTCCTCGACAAAGATATCGACCAGCTCGCGATCGAGGTCGGCGAAATTGAGCGGCCCGGCGTCCAGTTCGTGCGCCACAGGCGAAGCGACCGGGACCTCCAGCTGTTCCGGCAACGCGGCGGTCAGCGGTGCCAGTACTGCCTTGGCGACGACAACAGCGTCGACAGCAGCTGGCTCGACACCTTCGCTCGTAGCCACAGCATCAAGCTGTGCGGCTTCTTCAAGCTGCTCGGCTTCCTCAGTCGCCAGCGCGTCCTCGATCGAAGCATCCTCTTCGTTCGAAGCAATCTCCTCAATCGAGGCAACGTCTTCGACAGCGGCCTCAGCTTCTGCCTCAGCTTCAGCTTCTGCTTCTGCTTCTGCTTCTGCTTCTTCAGCAGGTTCCAGCACCGACGCTGCAACCACAACCGGTTCATCGCCAATCGCAACAACATCGTCAGCCTGTGCGACGTCGACCGATGCCTGTGCGGCACGGTCATCGATGACTTCGTCGTGCTCCCCAGCGACGTCGGCCGAGGCCTGCTCAACGGCTTCCGTCACCGGCAGCTCGTTTTCTTCAGTCTGCTCAGCCGGACTTGTTGCTTCGGCCTCATTCGAATCCAGATGCGCTGCGCTGACGGCAACTGCAGCCGCACCGGTAGCGATGGCCAGGGCGCGTGCGATCACGCTGTCACGATCACCCAGATCACTGGACGCTTCCAGAGCGGCCGACTGGCTCGGCTGACTGTCCTCGACCTGCGTCTCGACTGCTTCGGCTGCGAATGCGGCATCCGCATCAATGCCGACAGACGATTCGGATTCGATCTCGCCAGCCTCGGCAGCGAGATGCGACTCGGTCGCTTCTGCGGCCTGCTCCGGCTCCTCGGTGTGGTCTGCAACACCCCAGGTCGAGGCCCGCACTGCGTCGTAGTGGTCCTCGGCCTCGGCGGCATGCTGCGAAACAGTCGGCTCGATGACCTCGGCCGATTCGGTGATGTCGATCTGCTCGGTTACTTCGTCAACGGCAAGCACAGTTGCCAAGTCGCTTTCGACAGCGGCTTCGGCCGGCTCCGACAGCGATTCGGCAGCAATGGAATCAACGCCCTCGACCGCGTCAAGCGCGCCGTGCTCGGTCACGTCAGCAACCGGAAGCAGGAACTCGGGTTCTGCTGCAGCCGGCAGCTCGGTGGCTTCCACCAACGCGACGCTGCCAGGTGTCTCATCCAGCAAGCCGGAGTCGAAGTACGCGGACAGGTCTTCCGTGCCAACCGAGTCGGCGCTGATGCTGCTGTCCGCCGCGCCTTGCGGCTGCACAGCCACCACATCGTCAGCAACAAGCTCGTCTTCGGCCAGCATCGGCGGCCACTTGCCATCCGGCAAGGCATCAACCAACGCCTGCAGACGTTCGGCCACACCCGGGAACGCCGGGATGCGTGGGGAGGGCGCGCGCAAGGCAGTAATCGTGGTGTGCACCGCCGCCGCCATCTGCGCCAGCGCATCCACGCCCGCAGCAGTCGGCGTAACCGCCGCCGCCAGCGAGCGCTTGACGAAGGTTTCCGCCGGGCTGGTGATCTGGGTGATCACCGGCACATCGGTCATCGCGAATGCACCACTCATCGTGTGCACGGCGCGCAACAGGTCTTCGGAGACCGGCTGCGGCTGCGCAACCGAGCCAGCCAGCCAGGCATTGACGGTAACCAGATGCGCGCCGATTTCAGCTTCGAGAATCTCCCGCAGCACCTCGTCTACCGACGCAGGCGTGCCCTCGGCATCGTCGCCTTCGATAGCTGCTGCAACATCGCTTTCTGCCGGCGCTGCAACGATCTCGGCTTCCGGCAGCACTTCATCGACCGGCGCGGCAGCGGCAACTGCGCTGACACCGGTCACGTAGAACGCTTCCTCGCCTGCAGCAACGCGGTCTGCCACATCCTGTATGCCCAATAGGTCGGACTGGATGCTGCCAACACCACGCAGCGCGGCGTTCAATTCCGGCAATACGTCATACGCCTGCGTCACCGCGGCCATGACCGCGGGGCTGGCAGGACGGCTGCCGTCGAGCACGCGGTTGAGCATGCTCTCGATCTTCCAACTGAACTCACCCAGGGTGCGTGCACCCACCAGGCGGCCGCTGCCCTTCAGCGTATGGAACACACGGCGCACCGGGCGCAGACGCTCCATGTTTGCAGGCGCAGCGCGCCACGCGGGCAGCAGGTTGCCCAGATTTTCCAGCTCTTCGTCGAACTCCTCGATGAAGACATCGCGGATGTCCTGATCGATTACATCGCCGCCGTCGATGAAGCCGCCTTCAAGCTGCTGTGCCGGTGCGGACATCCGCGTCGGCGCGGCTGCGCTGGCAGCAGTTGCCGCGATCTCTGCTGTAGCCGGCTCCGGCTGCAGCGATTCAGGCATTGCGAAGGGATCGAAGGACTCGGCAGCCGCATCCAGCTGCGCCATGAACGCAGCGGTTTCCATATCCAACGTGGAAACCGGTTCAACCGGCGAGGACACCGGCCCAATCGACGCGATCGTCGGCTCCGGATCGTTGCTGACCGGTGCCGCTGCATCCGCTGCAGCATCGATCCCGGGATTGACGGTTTCCAGCTCCGGGCTGAAGAACACATCGGCGTCAGCGAACTCGATGTTGACCAGCTCGGCATCAGCCAGTCCGTTGCCGGCGCGCTCGGGCGTGTGCGCTGCTTCGGTATCGGTCTCTGTGTCGTCCAGCGTCAACAGCGACGCATCGAAACGATAGCTGTCATTCGCACCAGCGAGCGTCGCGTCTTCGGCGGCGACTGGATCAAAGCTGGCGGCAAACGATGCCGGCGCTCCAGCTTCATTCGAATCAGCCAACTCGTGGCCTTCAAGCACCATCGGCGCCAAGGTGAAGCTGCTCCCGGCGGCCCCCGCTGTTTCGGCAGCAACGGGATCAAATGCGGAAATTTCCGCTGCAACTTCCGCCAGCGGTGCGAATGCTGCGGGCGCGTCCACGGCCTGGGCCGGAGTGATCGGCGTTGCCACGGCATTGATCGCCGCGCCAAATACCAAGGGGTAGTCGGAGGCGGCTGCCTGCGGCCTTGCTTCCACTTCCAGTGGCGGCAACGGCGGTGGCACTACCGCCGGCGCTGGCTCAACAGGCAGCGCTTCTTCGGCCGCTGCTTCGACGTTTTCGGTCGGCACTTCGGCCGCGTCGGCCAGAGCCGTTTCAACTACTGCGGCGCTTGCGCCATCGGCAACAGGCGCAGCAATCACCTCTGCCGCGACCGGCTCCACCGCAGCGTTATCGGCCACCGTCTGCAGCGCGGGAATCGGCCAGTAGCGCAGGGTTTCCAGGCTGGTGCGGGTGATGTCAAGGATTTCCTCGCGGCCCGGGCGACGATCGCGCAGGGCTTCAAGGAAGTATTCCAGGCTGGCCATGGCATCAGCCAAGGTGTCGAGCTGACGCCCACTGGGAATACGCTGGCGCGCGATCAGTTCGACGTCGATGTACTGACGCACGGCCTGCAGGTAGTCGGCCGGCATCGGCATTTCCAGCATGCGCAACGCGCCGGAGACCTCACCGAGCAGACGCGGCACTTCGGCCAACCGTGCATGGTCCCAGTTGGTCTCGATGAAGGCGACAAACGACTCGCGCGCGGCGGTGAAATTGGCGATGGCTTCATGTGCCAGCACTTCAACAGTGCGGCGGGTTTCCACCGAACCGGCATCATCGTCGCCGCCGACATTGGCGCCCAGGTGGGCGACCTGATCGTCCAGCGACGCATCCACGTAGAGCAGCGCGCCGGCGATATCCAGCAACAGATTGTCGTCGATCTGGCGGCTGCCACTGACGACTTCACGCAGCGAATCACGCTGCTGGGCAACGATGCCACGGGCAACTCCCAGGCCCATCACGCCCAGCGTATCGGAAACAGCGCCCAGCTCATTGACCTGTACCTGCAGATCGGCAGGATTGCCATCCATGCGCATATGCAGGTCGAGCGCATCCTTGATGCGCATCAATTCTTCCTTGACCGCGCTGCCGACGGTGTCGAGCAGCTCGCGGTTACGGCCGCTCACGCTGCCACGTGCGTGCTCCAGCTCATCCGGGCTGGCGTCGCTGGCATCGGGATTGAAGGCGAACAACACGCTCTCATTGATGCCTTCCGCGCCGCGTGCGGCACGGATGTCATTGAGCAGCGGCAGCAGCACGATCGGAATATCGCGATGGCCGTTCTGCAGGCGCTCCAGGTAATCGGGCAGCAGAACGGTGCCGCGCATCAGCGTGGCGCAGGCTTCGTCACGGTCCGGGATTCCACCATCACGCACCGCATTGGCCAGCAGCTCCAGCTCCTCCGCAACCATGGCCGGTGCATACAACTCAACCATCCGCAGCGTGCCCTGCACCTGGTGCAGGTAGCCGGCGCAGAAGCGCATGCGGCTGGTGTCGCTGGGATCTTCCACGAAGGCTTCAACCTCGTTGCGCACCTGGCGCAGGGTCTCGTCCAGCTCGGGTTTTACCCAACCCAGAGCTGCGTGGCTCATCGCATCGCGCAAGGTACTCATCGCACTCCCCCGTGCAGCATCAATTGCATGCCGTCCGGGCGGCCCTGCGTAGCGTTGTGACGAAACTTCATCTGCTGATTCCTCTGCATCCCCGCCCGATCAGTCCGTTCAGGCCGGCAACTTGAAGTCGGCCACCGAACGGCGCAGCTCTGCCGCCAACTGGTTCAACTGGCCCAGCGAGTCGGCGGTCTGCCCGGCACCCTGCGAGGTCTGGCCGGTAATCTGCCGGATCACGCCCATCGTCTGGGTGATGTCAGTAGCTGCCGAGGCCTGCTGGTTGGCGGCGATGGAGATGCTCTTAATCAAATTATTGAGTGCGTTGGACACGCGTTCGATTTCGGTCAGTGCGGTACCGGCGTCTTCGGCCAGGCGTGCACCAGACACCACTTCGGCGGTGGTCTGCTCCATCGAGGTGACCGCTTCGTTGGTATCGGCCTGAATCGCCTGCACCAGACCCTCGATTCGGCGGGTTGCGCCGGAGGTACGTTCTGCCAGGCGCTGCACTTCGTCGGCCACCACGGCGAAACCGCGGCCGGCCTCACCGGCCGAGGCTGCCTGCACGGCGGCGTTCAATGCCAGGATGTTGGTCTGCTCGGAAATGTCGTTGATCAGTTCCACGATCGAGCCGATCTCCTGCGAGGATTCACCCAGGCGCTTGATGCGCTTGGAGGTTTCCTGGATCTGGTCGCGGATCTGGTCCATGCCCTGGATGGTCTGGCGCACCACGCCGGCACCTTCGGTGGCGATGACCACCGAACGCTGTGCCACTTCGGCCGACTCGGTGGAGTTGCGCGACACCTGCTCAATGGAGGTGGCGATTTCGCCGATACGGTCCGAGGCGCTGGTGATCTCGTCGGCCTGGTGGCCTGCGGCTTCGGCCAGCTGCATGGCCGTTGCCTGGGTTTCCTGTGCCGACACCGCCACCTTCGAGGAGATGTCATTGATGGTGGTCACCAGGTGGCGCAGTTCGTCCACGGCGTAGTTGATAGCGTCGGCGATGGCGCCGGTCATGTCCTCGGTCACCGAGGCCTTTACCGTCAAGTCACCTTCACCGAGCGAGCTGATTTCGTCCAGCAGACGCATAATCGCCTGCTGGTTGCGGCTGTTGAATTCCACCTGGGTCTGGTAACGCACGTCCTGCTCACGCGAACGGGTACGCACCGTGCTCCAGACAAAGCCAATGATCGACAGCACCGACAGACCGCCGAAGATCACCGACCACCAGAAGTTCGGGAAGATGCGGGTGTCGCGGGCCGAACCGAAGGCCGAGAACGCATCGAACAGCTTGCGGCTGCTCTCCAGCATCTTGTCCGAGCCGGTCGCCAGTGCGGCCGCCGAGGACTGTGCGGCGAACAGGTTGCGCGAGCTGGCCAGAATGGCGTCGGCGTCCTTCTTCATCTTCGCCCACTGGTTGGCCGATTGTTCCAGCGCAACCTGTGCATTGGCATTGCGCACGGCGGCAATGCCCATTTCCTCATTGCCGTTGCGCAGGCCTTCCAGCACCTGGCTGAACACCACCATGTCGCGGGCCAGCGCGTCGCCAGCGCCGCTTGCGCCAGCACCACCCGCGCGGATTTCGGTAACGCGGCGGGCCATGGTGCCAACCACCACCACCTGCTGCAGGCCGTTGTAGACCTGCGAGGACTGGGCGCCGCCGGCAGTCATTGCGCGCACCACTTCGTTCAACTGCGCCTGCAGCTGCGGCACCGCGCCAACGAAGGCATCGGCGTTACCGGCCAGGGCCAGCACCGCCGGCTCGGAGGCGACAATCTGCTCGGCGTTCTTGGACAGCGGCTTCCAGGTATCGACGAGCGCGCTCAGCGGACCGGACACACCGGTTTCGTTGCCGTAACGGCCCTGCAACTCGCTGACCGTACTTTCCACCTTGCTGCGCGTGTCCTTGAACGCTGCGTAGCTTTCGCGGCTACCGGCCACGGCTTCACGGCCCTGGTTGGCCAGCTGCTGTGACAGCACCTGCAGATCGGCGGCGCCGGTACTGGCGCCGGCCAGTCGACTGCCCTGCCAGGTGGCCACGCCGGTGTTGGCACCGAACACGACCATCGAGAGCACCAACAAGCCCAACCAGAAGTTGGTGCTTACGTTGCCAAGCTTGCCAGCCTTGGCGGCTTCAGGAGCAGTACTCATCGTTCGACCTCGGTCTCAATACGAAGAGGCAAGCGCGCCGATCAGGCGGCCGCTTGCCGGAATTCAGGAGTGCGGGAAAGCAGCGACAGCGAAAACACACCCCAGTCACGGCCTTCATCATGGAAGGCACGATCGACGAAGTGCGCGTAACGGCCCTGGGCGATGTCACCGGCCGGCACCTGCATCGGTGCCTCGAAGCTGCGCTGGCCATACAACTCGTCGATCACCAGCGCCACGTCGCCGCCGCTCTGGCGCATGATCAACACGCGCTGGCCTTCCTGTGGCGGCGTACGCTCACCTTCCAGGAAGTTCTTCAGGTCCACCACCGGGAACAGGTTGCCGCGCAGGTTGCCCACGCCCAGCAACCAGGGCTGGGCGCCGGGAACCGGGGTGACTGGCGGCATCGGTACGATTTCCACCACTTCGCGGAAATCCGAGACCAGATGCCGGCTGCCAACGCGGTAACCCACGCCACGCCAGACATCCTGCGAAAAGCTGCGCTCGGGCAGCTGTACCGCGTGCGCCAGACTGCGGCGTTCGTAGGCTTCAAGGATGTCGAATGGAGAACGCATCAACCCACCAGTTTGTTGATCCGCGCGATCAGATCATCCTCGCGCGGCGGCTTGACGATGTAGTCGCTGGCGCCTTGACGCATGCCCCAGGCCTTGTCGGTTTCCATGCCCTTGGTGCTGACGATCAGCACCGGGATGGCACGCGTGGACTCGTCACGCGACAGCGCGCGGGTTGCCTGGAAACCACTCATGCCAGGCAGCACCACGTCCATCAGCACCAGCTGCGGAGCCTGTTCACGGGCAATCTGCAGGCCGTCCTCGGCATTGTCAGCCGACAACACCTCGTGCCCAGCCTTGAGCAACCACTGTGTAAACACCGCCCTGTCGGTCGGTGAGTCCTCGATCAAAAGAATTCGAGCCATTTTTGCCTTTCCCCCTGGTCAGGCGTTGACGTATGTGCGGATGGCACCTAGTAGTTCGTCGCGGGTAAATGGCTTGGTGAGGTATTGCTCGGAGCCGACGATGCGGCCACGGGCTTTGTCGAACAGGCCATCCTTGGACGACAGCATGATCACCGGCGTCGACTTGAACAGCTGGTTGCCCTTGATCAGCGCACAGGTCTGATAGCCATCCAGCCGCGGCATCATGATGTCGACGAAGATGATCTGTGGTTGCTGGTCGGCGATCTTGGCCAATGCCTCGAAGCCGTCAGTGGCGGTCACCACTTCACAACCTTCACGCTTGAGCAGTGTTTCAGCCGTACGTCGGATGGTCTTCGAATCATCGATGACCATCACCTTCAGCCCTGCGAGTTCCCCACCCGCAGCCATGTTTTCAACCATTTTTGATCCCCGAACGCGCGACCGATACCGAGTGCGATATTGCCGCGAAAGCGCATCTATATCCCAGCCCAGCCGCAAACTGTCAAGCGATGCCTGCGGGACCGGGCTGATCGCCAATGTAATGTGACCGTATTCTCAATAAAAGCGCCGCGCCATTCAGCCTCAGTGTTCCGCTTTCCGCGCTGGGCGGCCCCGCCCTGAACGGCTAACATCCTCCTCCAGATCTGCTGGATTCAAGTCATGCCTTTAGACGTCATCGTGGTGATGGACCCCATCGCCGACATCAAGATCGCCAAGGACACCACCTTCGCCATGCTGCTGGAGGCCCAGCGCCGTGGTCACCGGCTGCACTATGTACGCCCCGGCGGGCTGTCCCTGCACGGTGGCCAGGCTCAGGCCGAGGCTGCCCCGCTGCAGGTGCGCGACGACAAGGCCGGCTGGTTCAGCCTGGGTGAGTTCGCCCCGCTGGCCTTCGGCCCGGGCCAGATCGTGCTGATGCGCAAGGACCCGCCGTTCGATGGCGAGTACCTGTACGACACCCACATCCTCAGCGTCGCCCAGCAGGCTGGCGCCACCGTGGTCAACGACCCGCAGGGCTTGCGCGACTTCAACGAGAAGTTGGCCGCGCTGCTGTTCCCGCAGTGTTGCCCGCCGACCCTGGTCAGCCGCAACGCGCGCGAACTCAAGGCCTTCGTGCTTGAACACGGCCAAGCCGTGCTCAAGCCGCTGGACGGCATGGGTGGGCGCTCGATCTTCCGCAGCGGTACCGGCGACCCCAATCTCAACGTGATCCTGGAGACGCTGACCGAGGGCGGCCAGCACCTGGCCCTGGCACAGCGCTTCATCCCCGACATCAGTGCTGGCGACAAGCGCATCCTGCTGATCGATGGTGTACCGGTGGACTATTGCCTGGCGCGCATCCCGCAGGGCGACGAGTTCCGCGGCAACCTGGCCGCTGGCGGCCGCGGCGAAGGCCGCCCCTTGAGCGAACGCGACCGCTGGATTGCTGCCCAGGTTGGCCCGGAAATGAAGCGCCGCGGCATGCGTTTTGTGGGACTGGATGTCATTGGCGACTACCTGACCGAAGTCAACGTCACCAGCCCCACCTGCGTGCGCGAACTGGATGCACAGTTCGGCCTGAATATCGCTGGCCAGTTGTTTGATGCCATCGAGGCTGGCCTGGCCTGATGTATTCCCAGCCTGATGTCCTGCCCGCGGCACCGCGGGTCAGCGAGCAGCAACGCCTGACCGCCACTCTAGTGCTGTCCACGCTGGTGCATGGCCTGCTGATCCTCGGTGTCGGCTTTGCAGTGAGCGACAACGCACCGCTGGTACCGACGCTGGATGTGATCTTCAGCCAGACCAGCACGCCACTCACGCCCAAGCAGGCCGACTTCCTCGCCCAGGCCAACCAGCAGGGCGGCGGCGACCACGACAAGGCCCAGCGCCCGCGCGACTCCCAGGCCGGCATCGTGCCGCAGTTGCAGGACGGGTTGGCACCGGTACCGCTGCAGGCGCAGAGCGCGGCCGCACCGCCACCACCGCAGGCGCGCATCATCACCAGCACCCAGGGCAAGGACCCGGTTGCGACCGCGCAGACCCAGCCGCTGCCGGATCGCCCCGATGCCAACGCGCCGATGAGCGCACGCGAACAACGTGATGCAGCGATGGCGCGACTGGCGGCCGAAGTGCATCTGCGCTCGGAGCAGTACGCCAAGCGCCCCAACCGCAAGTTCGTCTCGGCCAGCACCCGCGAATACGCCTATGCCAACTACCTGCGCGCCTGGGTCGACCGCGCCGAGCGCGTGGGCAACCTGAATTACCCCGACGAAGCGCGCCAGCGCCGACTTGCGGGCCAAGTGGTGATCACCGTCGGCGTGCGCCGCGACGGCAGCGTGGAGAGCAGTCGCGTGCTGCGCAGCAGCGGCGTGCCCTTGCTGGATGCCACCGCACTGCGCGTGATCGAGCAGGCGCAGCCGTTCCCGGCGTTGCCCGAGACCAAGGACGACATCGACATCCTGCAGGTCACCCGCACCTGGATGTTCCTGCCCGGCGGGCAGTTGCACGACGATCGCTGAACCGGAATTTTGTAGGAGCGGCGTAAGCCGCGAAGCTCGTACATTCCCAGATCGCAATCAGGCCGGTAGTTCAGACAACACCGGCTTCGCGGCTTACGCCGCTCCTACAAAACCCGTCAAGATTCAACGCTTGGAATCGCGCAGCGCTTGCTGTTCGAT
Organism: Stenotrophomonas sp. STEN021; assembly: GCF_056760175.1. Lineage (NCBI taxonomy): Bacteria > Pseudomonadati > Pseudomonadota > Gammaproteobacteria > Lysobacterales > Lysobacteraceae > Stenotrophomonas > Stenotrophomonas sp. STEN021. The sequence continues at coordinate 23,343 of NZ_JBRREH010000006.1, forward strand.
CAGGGTCAGCGCGACGTTGTCGCGCAGGTAGGCCGGCTGCACCAGCTCCGGGGCGATGGCTTCGCCGCGCAGCATCGCCGGTACCGCGATCTTCAGCACGTCGGCAGCACTGGGCAAGGCCTGCGCATCCACGCTACTCAGGCGAGATTGCAGGTGCGTGCTCAACACGCCCTCGCCTGCCGCAAAACCAGTGCCAACGCCGGCCCAGAGGCTGTCATCGACCGGCAGCTGCACGGCATCGGGCGCGACCAGCAGCTCACGTTCCTGCAACTGCAGCTCGCCATCGGCATCGCGCAGATAGCGCGCTGCATACAACTCGCCCATGCGTGCATCGATGCAGGCCAGCACCCGCGGCGCATCGGCCGGTGCGCGCAGCGCCAGGGTCTGCAGGGTCGATACCGGCAGCAAAGGGCGGTCCAGCGCCAAGGCAATGCCCTGCGCAATCGCAATGGCCAGACGCACGCCAGTGAAGGCTCCGGGCCCTCGGCTCAGCGCAATGGCGTCCAACTGACTGCGGACGACACCGGCTTCGGCCAGCAACTGCTCGGCCCACGGCAGGCTCAATTCGGCGTGCCGGCGCGGCGCGACTTCAAACCGTTCCAGTACCTGCCCATCCACATATAGGGCGACGGAACAGGCTTCGGTGGCGGTTTCAAAGGCAAGCAGCTTCATGGCATCACATCAGGAAAGAGAGAACGGCGGCGCTTCGGAGCCAGCGTCGGCCGAAGGCGGCGCGCTGGCGGAATCCGCCTCCGGCGCCCATTGTCGCGCAAAGAAGGCCTGCACATCGGCCAGCGCGCGGGTACGGCGGAATGGCGGCAGCGAATCCAGGAAGATCCGGCCATAACCGCGCGACAGCAGGCGCGGGTCACACAGCACCAGCACACCACGGTCGGTCTCGCTGCGGATCAGCCTGCCCACGCCCTGCTTGAGCGCGATCACCGCCTGCGGCAGCTGCTCATCGCGGAACGGATTGCCGCCCTGGCGTCGGATCGCATCCAGCCGCGCTTCGAACACCGGATCATCGGGTGCGGCGAATGGCAGCTTGTCGATCACCACCACGCTCAGCGCATCGCCGACCACGTCCACACCTTCGCGGAAGCTCGCCGCGCCCAGCAGCACGCCGTTGCCCGATTCGCGAAAGCGCTGCAGCAGGCTGGCGCGCGGCGCCTCGCCCTGCACGAATAGCGGCCAGGGCCCGTCACGCAGCGCATCGGCGGCCTCGCGCAGCGCCCGGTGCGAGGCGAACAACAGGAATGCCCTGCCCTGCGAGGCCTCCAGCACCGGTCGTAGCGTTGCAATCAAGGCCGCGCCATAGCCGCGCGCAGCCGGATCAGGCAGCTGCTGCGGCAGATAGCACAGCGCCTGCTGCTGCCAATCGAAGGGGCTGGGCTGGACCAGGGTATCCGGATCATCCAGGCCCAGGCGCTTGGACAGGTGCTCGAAGCCACCATCCACGGTCAAGGTGGCCGAGGTGAACACCCAGGCCGCCATCGAGCGCAGGCGGTGCTCACGCAACGGACCGGATACATCCATCGGTGTGCGCTGGCAGCGGAAGCCGCGCGGTGTCAGCTCGTACCACAGCACATCATTGCCATCATCGACGGGGAACAGCGAATCGCTGACCGCTGGCGCGGCAGCATCGTCCGGCGCGACCACCACCTCGTCGATATCCCACGCATCGACCGCAGCGCCGTCGCCGTCATCCAGCCAACGCGACAGCCGCGAGACACCTTCCATCGCGCGCGCATGGCAGGCATCGAGCCCGGGCGAGGCTTCGCGTACAAAGCCCAATGCGTCACGCAGCTGCGCCATCGCCGCAGCAACCGCATCGAAGCCTTCAGCCACCGCTGGCACTGCCAGCGCGCGCCAGCGGGTACCACGTTGCGGCAGTTTCTCCATCGCCTCACGCAGTTCGCGCAAGCCCAGTTCAAGCGCCGCCACCGGCTGCTGCAGGGTTGCCTGCGCACCAGCAACGCTACGGCACTCTACAAGGCAATCGCGCGCCAGCTCCTGCCAAGGACGCATGCCGAAACTTTCGCCAAAGAAGTTGGCGGCAAGCTCGGGCAACTGATGGGCTTCGTCGATGACGAAGGCCTGTGCGCCGGGCAGTATCTCGCCGAAGCCTTCCTGCTTGAGCGCCAGGTCGGCGAGCAGCAGGTGATGATTGACCACCACCAGATCCGCCTCCTGCGCCCGCTGCCGCGCCTGCACCACAAAACAATCGCCCCAGAACGGGCAATCGGTTCCCAGGCAGTTGTCCACCGTCGAGGTGACCATCGGCAACAAGGGCGAGTCATCGGCCAGCCCATCCAACTCGGCTATATCGCCGTATTGGGTGCGACCGGACCAGGTGAGGATGCGCTGGAACTGCGCCACCTGTTCGGTCGAAGTGAAGCGCGGTTCGCCGCGGGCCTGATCCAGGCGATAGCGACATAGATAGTTCGCCCGCCCCTTCAACAAGGCGGCGCGATGTCCAACGCCCAATGCGGCGCGCACGCGCGGCAGATCGCGGTGATAGAGCTGGTCCTGCAGCGCGCGGGTGCCGGTGGAGACAATGGTCTTCAAACCGGACAGCAAAGCCGGCACCAGATAGGCGTAGGTCTTGCCAGTACCGGTACCGGCTTCGGCCAGCAGCACATCGCGCTGTTGGAAGGTCTCGGCGATCGCGCCAGTCAAGCGCAGCTGCGCGGGGCGCGGCACAAAGGCATCGAGCTGACGCGCAAGCGCGCCACCTTCACTGAGTGCTTCGCAGCTGGCGGTGACTAGGGAGGACATGGCTCAAGCGCCGGGAATGGTGAATCGAGAACGGGAAATGGCCGCAAGCCTCAATCGAGACGCTGATCGCACCATGGCACTGACGGAGTACATCCTCGCCCGGCGATCAGGCACTTCCATTCGCTGTTCCCAACTCCCGATTCCCGCTGCAAATCAAAAGCGCTTGATCCCCGGCACCGTGCAGCCTTCGATCTGCGCATGCGCGGAGACGGCATTCTCTTTTTCGGCGCGGGCCAGACGCGATTGTTCGATGGTGGCCCAGTGGCGACGGCACAGCGGACCAGTGCGCGAGCCCAGATCCACTGCCTTCCTGGCCAAGGTCTCGGCGCGCGCCCAGTCGGCCTGCAGCAGCGCGATTTCGGCGCGTTCCTGCAGGATGCCCGGGTCATCGGTCACCTGCAGCAGCGCTTCGTTCAGGGCTTCGGCTGCACCGGCCAGGTCACCGGCCTTGCGCAGGGCGATGGCGGTCTGGCGCAGATCATCCACCTGCGCATCGCGCAGCGGCTGCACTGACAGCTCGGTGTCATCGACACCGGCGATGGCATCCACCGCCGCCAGACGCTGTGCCGGCGTGGTGGTGTCAACCACCGCCGGCGCCACCGGTGGTGCGCTGACGCAGCCTGCGAGTGACAGAGAAGCTGCAGCTGAAAGCAGCGCGTAGCGGATCAAAGACTTGATATTCATGGGCGGGATTATCGCGCAGGCGCCTGCGCAGCGGGGGCTGCAGCCGGTTCAGGTTCCTTGCGATCCAGGCCCAGCCAGCCACGCCAACCGCCGCCGGACTGCTCCTGGGCACCCTCGGCCCCATCTTCCAGCGGTACTTCGGCCGGCACCGCACAGGGCACGTATTGCGGCGCATAGCCAACCACGAACGGGAAACGACGTGCGCCGGGGCAGGATTCGTCGGTGGCATTGCTGCCTGCCGCTTCCACGTACTGCCAGTCCAGGCCCTTGTTGTTCACGTGCAGGGCCTTGCTGGGCAGGTTGCGGAAGATGCCCGACCACACCCGCATCGCACCGGAGGCACCAAACAAACCGGTCTGCTCGTTCTGGTCGTTGCCCATCCAGATCACCGCCAGATGGTCACCGGTATAACCGGCATACCAGCTGTCACGACCGTCGTTGGAGGTACCGGTCTTGCCGGCGGCCTGCAGCCGCGACAGGCCATCGGCGTTCAAGCCTGAAGCCGTACCGCTGGAGACCACTTGTTGCAGGCCGACGCTGATCAGGTTGGCAGCAATCGAGTCGCCCTCCTGTGCCGGTGCCGGGCTCTTGTCATAGCGCTTGAGCAGCTTGCCCTGCGCATCGACCACGCCACGCACCGCATGCAGCGGCTGGATTTCGCCGCCGGAGGCAAGGAACTGATACAGCTGGGTCATGCCGTAGGGGCTCTGGTCGGTGGAACCGAGAATCACCGCCGGATTGGACTCGGCCTTGAGCCCGGCCAACACATTCATCAGCTGGGTCAGCCGTTCCGGGCCGACCTGCATGCCAACCCGCACCGTGGCCTGGTTGTAGGAACGGGCCAGGGCATCGATCAGGCGCACCGTGCCGTGACTGCGGTTGTCGGCATTGCCCGGCGTCCAGTTGCGGCCGCGGCTGAGCTTGACGGTGACCGGTGAGTCATCGACCCAGCTGGCCAGCGAGTAGCGATCCGGCTGCGCCAATGCCAGCAGGTAGACAAAGGGCTTGAGCAACGAACCCACCTGCCGCTGCGCATCGATGGCACGGTTGAAGCCCGGCTCGGACACATCACGGCTGCCGACCACGGCCAGCACGTCGCCGTTGTGCACATCGGTCACCACCAAGCCGGTCTGCAGCTCCGGGCGACGCTTGTTTTCCAGCGCCTTGATGGTGTGCGCCACCGCGCCCTCGGCATAGGCCTGAGCCGACGGCGACATGCCGGTGAAGACATTCAAGCCGGCACCTTGCAGCACGCTTTCCGGGTAGTCGTTACCCAACTGACGACGCACCAGATCCACATAGGCAGGGAAACGGTTGGCGGCGGCAATACCTGCCGTCTTGGATACGCCCAGCGGCGCCTTGAGGGCACGCTGATACTCGGCGTCATCAATCAATTTGTTTTCGTGCAACTTGCCCAGCACGAAGTTGCGGCGGTCCAGCGCATTCTCGGGGTTGCGCCGTGGGTCGTAGAACGACGGGCCCTTGACCAGGCCAATCAGCAAGGCGATCTGCTCGCTGCTCAGCGAATTGAGGTCACGGCCAAACCAGAACTCGGCACCGGACGACACCCCATGGATGGCCTGCTTGCCGCGCTGCCCCAGGTAGACCTGGTTGAGATAGGCCTCAAGGATGGTGGACTTGTCGTAACGCGCTTCCATGATCAGCGCGTACAGCACCTCGTTGAACTTGCGGGTGATCGTCTGTTCCTTGCCGATGCCGAGCAGGCCGCTGCGGGCCAACTGCTGGGTCAAGGTGCTGGCGCCCTGCTTGGTCTCACCGCCAGTACGGATGGTCACCCACACCGCGCGCGCGATACCGCTCAGATCGATGCCGTGATGACGGGCAAAGTCCTTGTCTTCCACCGCCTGCAGGCCGGTGACCAGCAACTCGGGGACTTCACCCACCCGTACCAGCCGGCGCTCTTCCTGCTTCTGCCCGTACAAGGTAGCGATACGTGCCGGGTCCAGTCGCGCAGCTTTCAGCGCCTTGCGGCTGCCAGCATCACGCAGTGAAGCCACCTGCCCGCCGGAAACCACCACATCCACCTTGCGCGCCGCCACATTGCCATCAACATCGACATAGCCGCGGCTGGAAATACTGAAACTGCCGCCCTGCGCCTTATAAGTGCCGGGACTGTTGCCAACGCCGTCATCGCGGTAACCGGAGGCCGCCAGCTCGGTCTTCAGCGTATTGGCGTTCATCGCCGTGCCCGGGCTGAGCACCAACGGCCGCGCGTACACGCGGGTCGGGATCTGCCAACGCAACTCACCAAAACGCTGGCTGACCTGACTGTTCAGGTACAACGTATAGGGGATCATGAAGCCCAGCCCCAATGCGGCTGCGGCCAATCCCCAGGTGATCAAGCGGCTCCGCCACACAGGGCTGTTGCCGTCGGTATCGTCGTCGAACTGGTCGGAATCGTGGCGTCGTGGCACAGGGATGCGAGAATGTGGTTTGCAATGAGTCTAACGCAGCCGCATCCCGGGGGGCGTTGACTGTCAGTTCCCCGCTTAAGCTGGAGTTCCAAAGGAATGTCGATTTCGCTGGCCGATGCGCGCTACGCCTTCAATCGCATCATCGGCCTGGTCCGTCGGGGCCTGGCCAGCCTGCGCACCCGTGGCTGGCGGGCGACGCTGCACCGGGTTGGCGTGCATACCCGTCGGCAACCGCCCGCTCAGCGTGAACCGCTGTACTTCCCTGCCAGCGCCCCGTTCGCGCCGTTCAGCGTGCCCAGCAGCGAGCGCCCGACGGCCAGCATCGTCATTCCGGTCTACAACCATTGCGCACATACGCTGGCCTGCCTGCGCGCCCTGGCCGCGCATCCGCCCGCCGCCAGTTGCGAGATCCTGGTGATCGATGACGGCAGCAGCGACAGTACCCGCGCCTGGATGCAGCAGATCGACGGGCTGCGCTATCACCTGCGTGCTCAGAACGGCGGCTTCATTGCCGCCTGCAACGATGGCCTGCGACTCAGCCGCGGCGACTATGTGGTGCTGCTGAACAACGACACCATTCCCCAGCCCGGCTGGCTGGATGCGCTGCTGGAACCCTTCGCCCGCGTGCCGGACGCCGGTCTGGTCGGCGCCCAGCTGCTGTATCCGGATGGCCGCCTGCAGGAATCCGGCGGCGTGGTCTTTGCCGACGGCAGCTGCTGGAGCTACGGCCGCTTTGAATCAGCCGAAGATCCCCGCTACAGCGCGCTACGCGATGCCGACTACTGTTCCGGCGCAGTCTTGGCCATCCCCAGGTTGTTGTTTGAAGAACTGGGCGGACTGGACAGCCGCTACGCACCGGCCTATTACGAAGACACCGACCTGGCCTTCAAGGTGCGCGCTGCAGGACGCCGCGTACTGGTGCAGCCCGCCAGTCGCGTCGTGCACGACGAGGGCACCAGCAATGGCACCGACACCAGCACGGGGGTCAAGGCCTACCAGGTCCGTAATCAGGCGGTGTTCGCCCAGGTCTGGCAGGACGCACTTGCCGCACAGCCGGCCGCAGGCAGTGTCCCGTCGCCAGCGCTGCTGCATCGCCGCCAGCGACAGATCCTGATCATCGACGAATGCCTGCCACAGCCCGACCGCGATTCGGCCTCGCTGCGCCAGTTCAACCTGATCCGCATGCTGCTGGCAGAAGGCGCACATGTGGTGTTCCTGCCTACCCGTGGCGAGCCCGCCAGCCCGGCCAGCGAAGCCCTGCAGGCCATGGGCGTGGAAGTCTGGCACGCGCCCTTCCTCGACCGCGTCGGCAGCTGGCTGCGCGACAACGGCAAGCGTTTCGCGGTGGTCATGCTGGTGCGTTACCACGTTGCCAATGAATGCCTGCCCTTGTTGAAGCAGTTCGCGCCGCAGGCGCGTACCGTTTTCGACACCGTCGACCTGCACTACCTGCGCGAGCGCCGCGGAGCCGAGCTGGCCCGCGACCAGCGCCTGCTGCGCAGCGCCGAACGCACCCGCGCCAGCGAACTGGCGGTGATGGCGGCCACCGATGTGACCCTGCTGGTCAGCGCCGCCGAAAAAGAACAGCTGGCGACCGATGCACCACAGGTGCGGGTGGAGCTGATTTCCAACCTGCACGAAGTCGCGGGCGCTGGCGAAGGCTGGGCACAGCGGCATGACCTGGTCTTCGTCGGTGGCTTCCGCCATCCACCGAACCTGGACGCGATGACCTGGTTCATCGGCGAGGTGTTCCCGCTGATCCATGCCCAGCGCCCTGAGATTCGCTTCCATTGCATCGGCGCCGATGTGCCCGACAGCATCCATGCACTGGCCGCCAGCAGCCCTGGCGTACTGGTGCATGGTTACGTGCCGGATGTAGTGCCGTTCATGACCGGCATGCGTGTCGCAGTGGCACCGCTGCGCTTCGGTGCCGGGGTCAAGGGCAAGGTCAACCTGAGCATGGCCCACGGCCAGCCGGTGGTTGCCACCACCTGCGGCGTGGAGGGCATGCACCTGCGTGACGGTCAGGACGTACTGGTCGCCGACGGCAGCCAGGCATTTGCCGCCGCGGTACTGCGCCTGTATGACGACGCCGGGCTATGGCAGCGTCTATCGGACAACGGTTTGGCGAATATCGCCAGGCATTTCTCGATGGATGCTGCCCGCCTCGCCGTGCAGCGGGTGTTCCTCGAACCGTAACGCAACGCGTTGCACAGTGATCGGGGCAGACGCCGGCGCGCGCAAAAATGCGCGCGCTGATCGTCCAGTTCAGCAGCCCGACATCCGGCGGCGCATGCAGCAATAGACTTCAGCGATACACCGGATGGCGCCTGCACAAGGCCGACACCTGCTCGCGCACCTCACCGGTCACCTCGTCAAGCCTGCCCGCCTCCAGGCCGTCGAGCACGTCGGCCAACAGGCCTGCCAACTGTTCGCATTCGGCGATACCAAAGCCACGTGTGGTTACCGCCGGTGTGCCGATGCGCACACCCGAGGTCACGAATGGCGAACGCGGGTCGTTGGGTACCGAATTCTTGTTGGTGGTGATCCAGGCACGGGCCAGCGCGGCATCGGCTTCCTTGCCGGTGAACGGCTTGCTGGACAGGTCGATCAGCATCAGATGGTTGTCGGTGCCGCCAGAAACAATCCGGTAGCCACGCTGCTGCAACACCGCCGCCATCGCCCGTGCATTGGCTATCACCTGCCGCTGGTAAGTCTTGAACTCCGGTCGCAGAGCCTCCTTGAAGGCGATCGCCTTGGCTGCGATCACATGCATCAGCGGCCCGCCCTGGATACCCGGGAATACCGCCGAGTCCAGCCGCTTGTTGAAGTCCGTATCCTGCCCCTTGCTGAGGATGATGCCGCCACGTGGTCCACGCAGGGTCTTGTGGGTGGTGCTGGTCACCACGTGTGCATGCGGCAGCGGGTCCGGGTACTCGCCCGCCGCGACCAGCCCGGCCACATGCGCCATATCTACCCAGAACAGTGCACCAACCTTGTCGGCAATTGCACGCATGCGCGCCCAGTCCTTGTGCCGCGAGTACGCCGAGAAGCCACCGATCAGCAGCTTGGGCCTGCTCTGCATCGCGATGCGTTCCATCTCCTCGTAGTCGATCAGGCCGCTGCGCGGGTCAAGCCCATACGGCACGATCCGATAGTGCCGACCCGAGAAGTTGGATGGATTGCCATGGGTCAGATGCCCTCCCTGTGCCAGGTTCATGCCCATCACCGTGTCACCCGGACTGGCCAGCGCCAGGAACACCGCGGCGTTGGCCTGTGCACCGGCATGCGGCTGCACATTGGCGTAGTCGCAGTTGAACAGTTGCTTGACCCGCTCCAGCGCCAACCGCTCGGCCACGTCCACATTCTCGCAGCCGCTGTAGTAGCGCTTGCCGGGGTAGCCCTCGGCGTACTTGTTGGTGAACACCGAATCCTGGATGGCCATCACCAGCGGACTGGCATAGTTCTCCGAGGCAATCAACTCGACATGATCATGCTGACGCTGCTGCTCGGCCTGCAGCGCTGACGCCAGCTCGGGATCGAAGTCAGCCAGATCGTGGGATGTGTCATACATGGCAGTTGTTCCTGTGTTTGAGTTGTTCGATGGAGTGCTCGACTTCGCTACCGGCTTGGCAGTGCATCCAGCCACGCGCCAAATACCGCCCGCGCTGCCCGTGGCAGGCTCGATGCTGCGGCCTCGGCCTGCCGACGCAACGCAATCGGGCTGATTCCGGCCTGGGCAAGCTCACAGGCATGTCCGACCAGCCAATCTTCGATCTGCTGCGGCAGCGCTTCCAGATGGCATTGCAGCGCAAGCACCTGCTCGCCCACGCTGAAGGCTTGATTCGCGCACAGCGCCGTCCCGGCCAGAAGCGTCGCTCCCTCGGGAATCTCGAAGCGATCGCCATGCCAATGCAACACCGGCGCCTGCTCCAACGCAGTCAGTGGTGATGCCCTGCCCTGCGCGGTCAGCGTCAATGGCCCGAAGCCGATTTCTTTCAAGCCCATGCCGGCAACCTCCGCACCCAGCGCGCGTGCGATCAGTTGTGCACCGAGGCATATACCCAGCAGCGGTAACCTGCGCCGCAGTTGCCGCTGGATCAACGCCAGCTCATCAAGCAAGAATGGATACTCTCGCTCATCGAATGCAGCTATCGGCCCGCCGAGCACGACCAGCAGGTCGGGCTCCTCCAGGTTGCGCAGATCAACGCTGGCTGCTTCCAGATAGCGCACGTTGTAGCCGCGCTCGTGCAACAGCGACTGCAAGCTACCGAGGTCTTCAAAGTGCAGATGACGTATGGCAAGGGCAGTTTTCATTGCCCTGTTTCCGCAGCCACGTCATTGTTTGGCCAGTAGTAGCTGTCTGGCAGCGGCCGCGCACCGAAGATCGCCTGACCGACGCGCACCACGCTGGCGCCCTCTTCTATCGCGATCTCGAAATCGCCGGACATGCCCATCGACAGTTCATTCAACGAATCACCGACGGCTGTGTCTTGGCGCAATCGATCACGCAGTTCACGCAACAGCACGAAGCAGCGACGCACGCGCTCAGCTTCGGCCGAGAACACCGCCAAGGTCATCAGGCCACGCACGCGCAACGCCGGATAGGCGCTCAGCGCCCGCAGATACCCGGCAACGGCATCCGGCGCCAGACCGTACTTGCTGGCCTCGCCCGAGGTATTGACCTGCACATAGACATCCAGCGACCGACCTTCAACCTGTAGTCGACGTTCCAACGCTTCGGCCAACCGCAGGCTGTCCAGCGCCTGGAACTCGCTGGCGAAACGCGCCACGAGCTTGGCCTTGTTGGTCTGCAGGTGTCCGATGATCGACCATTGCAGGTCGTCCAGATCCTGCATGGCCTGCCATTTTCCTGCAGCTTCCTGCACTTTGTTCTCGCCCAGCATGCGGCAACCGGCGGCATGGGCCAGGCGCAGGCTGGCTTCGGGTTTGGTCTTGCTGACCGGCAGCAGACGCAGCTGCGCAGGATCGCGGCCGACGCGCAGGCAAGCGGCGTCCATGCGCGCCCGCACCAGGGCCAGGTTGTGGCGGAAATCATCCACCGTCGTTGCCTGCGGATAGCGCCCATGTTGCGCGTGTTGGGTCTGGGTGGATGACGAATCAACCATTGGCCTGCTCCTGTTTGTGGTTGGCAGGCACTGGCTGGTTTCGCGGCGACCAGCGCCCATGCAACAGGGCATGCGCCAGCAAGCCGATAAGCAGGCCCCAGAACGCGCCGCCGATGCCGAGCAAATTGATGTTGGCGGCGGCCGCCAGGAAAGTGATCAGTGCCGCTTCGCGCGTGCGCGGCTCGGCCAGCGCGGTGGCCAGGCTGCCGCCTATCGTGCCCAGCAGCGCCAGCCCGGCCAGGGTGGCAATGAAGGTCGCCGGCAGCGCCATGAACACCGCCGCCAAGGTCACCCCGAACACCCCCACCAGGATGTAGCACAAGCCTGCGGCAACCCCGGCAATCCAACGTCGCGAAGGGTCTTCATGCGCTTCGCGGCCGGTCGCGATTGCCGCGGTGATCGCGGCGATATTGAAAGCATGCGAACCGAACGGCGCCATCAGCAGGGAACCCAGCCCGGTGACCGCCACGATGGGATTGGCACTGGTGCTGAAGCCGTCGTTGCGCAGCACCAGCATGCCGGGCATGTACTGGCCGGTCAGGGTGATCAGGAACAGCGGCAGCGCCACGCTGAGCAACGCATTGAACGAGAACACCGGCATGGTGAGAACCGGCTTGGCCAGCTGCAGCGATACCGCCGACAGGTCCAGCCGCCCCTGCAGCCACAGGAACGCCAGCCCCAGCAGCAGGATGCCGGCAATGGCATAACGCGTACTGACGCGCTTCAGCAGCAGACAAGCCACGATCAACAGGCCTGCGAGCACCGGATCAACAGCAAGCCCGGCAAACGCACGCGTACCGAACTGCAGCAGGATGCCGGCCAGCAGGCCAGCGGCCACCCCGGCAGGAATCAGCCGGATCAACCGGTCGAACCAACCGGACAGGCCCAGCACCACAAAGGCAGCGGCTGAAACCAGGTAAGCACCGATCGCTTCGTTGTACGGCGTTGTCGCCAACGCCGTCACCAGAAAGGCTGCGGCAGGCGTGGACCACGCGGTGATGATCGGTTCGCGGCTCCACCAGCTCAGCAGCAGGCCGCTGACGCCAACGCCGATCGACAGCGACCAGACCCAGGACGCGGTCAGCTCGGGGCTGAGCCCGGCCACCTTGGACGCCTGGAATACCAGGATGAAGGTGCCGCCGTAGTTGACGATGACCGAAACCAGTCCGGCGACGATGGGATGAATCAGGTCAGCCGGGCGCATGGCCCGGGAGGAAGCAGCGGCGGACGGCATGGCGAAGCTCGAACTCCTGGTGACTGGTGCAGGCCTGCGCGGCGGGTCCGTTTTTATAGGTCTAAAATGGCCTGATAGTTCCCACCACTTTTTGGATACAGGCCAGACCAATTGTTCAAACAGGCGCAGCTCGAATCGGTGAAGGCCTGGGTCGTGGACCCGGCACAGGGCAACCTGCCGCTGCATGCCCGCATCCAGCGCGCGGTACGCCAGCTCATCCTCGACGGCGCGCTGGATGCGAGCAGGCCGCTACCGGCCTCGCGCACCCTGGCGGCCTCGCTGGGCGTATCGCGCGACACGGTGGAGGCGGCTTACGGCCAGTTGCATGCCGAGGGTTTCATCGAGCGCCGGGTTGGCAGTGGCAGCTTCGTCGCCGAGGGCGCACGCCGCCTGGGCGGGCGCGGCACCGCATTGCGCACCAGCGCTACGCAACAACCGTTGCGGCTGAGTCAGCGCGGCGCTGCCATATACCGCAATGGTGGGGTTCGCGAGTTCCTTGCGCCGCGCGCATTCGTCCCCGGCGTGCCGGAGACCCGCAACTTCCCCATGGCCACCTGGGAGCGGTTGCAACGCCAGGTGTTGAAGGAATGGGGCAGCGCCGCCTTGTTGCACAGTCCACCGCAAGGCATGGCGCCGCTGCGCAAGGCCATTGCCGACTACGTCAATCTGGAGCGCGGCGCCCATGCCAGTCCGGAACGGGTACTGGTGGTAACCAGCTCGCAACAGGCGTTGACCCTATGTGCGAGCGTGCTGCTCGATCCCGGTGAGCGCATTTTCATCGAGGACCCGGCCTACCATGGCGCGCGCAAGGCGTTCGATGCCGCCAGCCTGGACTGCGTGCCCATACCGGTGGATGCCGACGGCATGCGCGTGGACCTGCTGCGCAACGCGCGACAGCCCGCACGGGCGGCATTCCTGACCCCTTCGCACCAGTTCCCCAGCGGCGCGACCCTTGCACTGGAACGACGGCTGCAGGTCATCGATTGGGCCAGGCAGCAACAGGGCTGGATCATCGAGGACGATTACGACAGCGAGTTCCACTACGCCGGCAGGCCGATGGCCTGCGTGCAGGGCTTGGATGCGCATCAGCGCACCATCTACATCGGCACCTTCACCAAGTCGTTGTTCCCCGGCCTGCGCATCGGGTTCATGGTATTGCCGACTGCGCTGGTCGCGCCGATGACCATCGCGCGCACCTTGCTGGACGGGCATAGCGCACCGATCCCACAGCTGACGCTGGCGCGTTTCATGGAAGGCGGGCATTTCGGTGCGCACGTGCGGGCCATGCGCGCAATCTACTGCGAACGCCGTGATGTGCTGGCCAAACTGGTGCGCAGGCATCTGAAGGATTTCGTGGAGCCGCGCGTACCCGATGGCGGCATGCAGATGCCCTGCGTTTTCATCCGCGACATACCCGAGCAGCGGGCTATCGATGCTGCGCGCCACGCCGGAATAGATCTGCTTGGACTGAGCGGCCTGCATGCGTCCCGCGATTCCGCCAGCGCGGGCTTCCTGATGGGGTTCGCCGCGCATACGCCGGCTGAGCTTGAAGTGGCAGTCAAGAAGCTTGCGCAGGTGTTGCGTGTGCTGGTGCGCTGAAGGCAGCCCTCCGGACCATCAGTGGAACGCAGCCATGCTGCGTTGGAGCGTTATCGGGAACGCCTCAGCCGAGCATGGCTCGGCTCTACCAGGCTCATAGCGGCCCAGCAACTGCAAAACTCAACGCAGGGCGTTGCGCACCCGCTCGCTGAAGCCGGCAATCTCCGGCGTCGCCGGGTCGATTTCACGCGCTTGCAGCAGCGCCTGTTGTGCAAAGGCGGTATCGCCGCCTCCCAAGCGCTCGCTGCCCACCGCGATCCAACGCTGCGCCAGCCGTCGCCGTGCCGATGCCAATGCCGGATCGGTCGGCGCAAGCGCCTGCCAGGCATCCAGACAGGTGCGCGCTGCGCGCAGCCGATTGCCGCGCAGATTGTCGTCCAGGCAGGTGCGCGCAGCCGGAAGTATTCTTGCCGCCGCGCGCTTGACCCGCGGGTCCTGCGGCGCCAACGCCTGTGCCGCCTTGAAGCGGTCGTAGGCACTGTTGCCCGGCGGCAAAAGCCATTGCTGGCGCGCTTCGGCTTCGTCCAGTTGTTTGAGCAGCGCCTTCAAGCGGCGCTCGCGTTCGGCGGCACTGACCGGCACCTCCATCGTTTGCCGCGCCTGTCGGGTGCGCTGCAGGACCTGCTCGGCGGCCCCCAACTCGACGCTGTCGGGCGCCAACTCGCGCGCATGCTGCAGGGCGCGCTCGGCCGGCTCGAACTGGAAGTCCGCCGTCAATCGCAGCGCTTCCTGCACTTGGGCATGGGCGATGCGCTGCAGACCCTGGCGTGCCGCCGGATCCTCACCCGCGGCCAGCACCTGTTGGAATGCCTCGGCTGCACGCTGCAGGCGACCACGTGCCAGATCACGCTCGCCCTGCTGGCGCCGTTGCTCCAACGCAGCATTCATCACTGCCTTGACCGCCGGCAGATTGGCGTGACCGGCGTCATAGCGTTCCACCCGCTGCAGCAAGCCGGCCGCCGCGGCCAGATCACCGCGATCAGCCGCCCGCGTGGCCTGGGTCAACAGGTCGGACAGCACCTCATCACGCCCCTCCAGTGCCTGCATCTTGTCCGGCTGCAACGCCAACACGCGTTGATACAGCGGCAGGGCAGCGTCGGGCGCATCATCCAGCCGGCCCTGCGCCTGCGCCGCCTCGGCCTGCTGCAGCAACTGCTCGATCCCATCATGCCCGCGTACAGCGTGCTGCAGTTTGGCCGCGAGCAGATCAATCTCGGCAGAAGGTGCCTGCAGCTGCCGCGCCAACGCCAGACTGCTCGCTGCAGCTTCGCGATCCCCTGCCGCCAACTGCGCACGCGCCTGTGCAAGCGCTGCCTGAGCGGTCTGCACCAGCGCGTTGCGTACATCGCTGCGGTCCGGATCCAGCGCGGCGGCAGCTTCGAACAGTTCACGCGCACCACGGCCATCGGCCGCACTCAAACGCCCCTCACGCAACGCCTGGCGGCCGTCATCAAGCAGCTGCTGGATCTTGGTTTCCGGCCACAGCCAGTCGGCCAGCGGCTGCCGGAACAACGCCAGTATCAGCGCCAAGGCGGCTACACCAATGGCAATGGAACGCCAGGCGCGCGGGCTGTTCCAGCCACGCGCC
Source organism: Stenotrophomonas sp. STEN021 (assembly GCF_056760175.1). Taxonomy (NCBI): domain Bacteria; kingdom Pseudomonadati; phylum Pseudomonadota; class Gammaproteobacteria; order Lysobacterales; family Lysobacteraceae; genus Stenotrophomonas; species Stenotrophomonas sp. STEN021. The sequence continues at coordinate 38,790 of NZ_JBRREH010000006.1, forward strand.
ACCCACCAGCGCCCGTACAGCCGCAGCTTGTCGCCGAATGTCTCCAATCCCTGTTGGCCGCGCTGACGCCAGTTCTCCATGCGCCAAGCTTACCTATCCCAGCCTTCGCGCATCGTCTACGCCGGGCAAGGCGTCGAGTTTTCCGAGCAGGGTGGACAGCTGGCCGTAGTCACTTACCTTCAAGCGCAGGCGCAATTGCAAGCGCCCGCTCTCGCGTACATTGTCGCTGTTGATCTCCAGCACATAGGCATCTTCCTGTGCGATCAGGTTGGTGATGTCCTTCAACAGCCAGCGCCGGTCAACCGCGCGCACCATCACATCCACCTCATAGCCGGTGCCGGTACGCCCCCACTCCACCGGCAGCACCCGCTCCGGATGCGCGGCCGACAAGCGCGCCAACGACGCGCAGTCCATGCGGTGTACGGTGACGCCACGGGTGCGGGTGAGATAGCCGGTGATCGGTTCGCCAGCCACCGGCTGACAGCACCGGGCCAGCTGCACCAGCAGGTTGCCCACGCCCTGCACGGTGAAATCGGACTTGCCGATGCTGCCGCGACGGGCGGTGGGCCTTGGCAGTACCGGTGCTGCTGCCGGCTGCGAGGCGGCTTTTTCCGCCTCCAGTAGGGCGCGGCTGACCTGGTTGGGGCCGGTATCGCCCAGCGCAACCTGGATGTACAGATCATCGACGCTATCGGCGTGGAACTTGCGTGCCGCCACCATCAGGTCGGAATGCTGCAGGCCCAATCGCTTCAGTTCGCGGTCCAGCAGCTCGCGGCCGGCCTGCACGTTGCGGGCGCGGTCGAGCTTGTGGAACCAGTTGCGTACCTTTTCACGCGAACGCCCACTGGCCAGAAAACCATTGGACTGCAGCAACCAGTCGCGACGGGGATCAGCCTCCTTGCCAGTGAGGATCTCGACGCGATCGCCGCTGCGCAGACGGTAGGTCAGCGGCACGATGCGGCCGTTGATCTTGGCCCCGCGGCAGCGGTGCCCGACCATGGTGTGCACGTGGTAGGCGAAATCCAGCGGGGTGGCCCCGGCAGGCAGGTCCATCACCTCGCCCTTCGGGCTCAGCGCATAGACCCGGTCCTCGATCAGCTCGGCATCCAACGCGCCGGCCAGATCACCCGCGCTCCCCGGTTCCTGCGCTTGCTCCAGCAACTGCCGCATCCAGGTGATCTTGCGGTCGAAGGCCTTCTCAGCGCCCTTGCTGCCTTCTTTGTACTTCCAGTGCGCGGCCACGCCCAACTCGGCCTGCGCATGCATCTCGTGGGTGCGGATCTGCACTTCGATGGTGCGCCCTTCCGGACCGATCACAGCGGTGTGCAACGAGCGGTAATCATTGGCCTTGGGGCGCGCGATGTAGTCGTCGAACTCACTGGGAATCGGTGTCCACAGCGCATGCACCGCACCCAGTGCGGCGTAGCAGGCGCCGACATCATCGACCATCACCCGCACCGCACGCAGGTCATACAGCTGCTCGAAGGCCAGCTGCTTCTTCTGCATCTTCCGCCAGATGCTGTAGATGTGCTTGGGTCGGCCGCTGACTTCGCCGCGGATGCCCTGCTCGGCCAAGGCCGCCGACAACTTCTTTTTCACCGCCTCCACATAGCGCTCACGGGCGACGCGGGTTTCATCGACCTCGCGGGCAATATGCCGATAGGTTTCCGGCTCAAGGAAGCGGAATGCCAGATCCTCCAGCTCCCACTTCAGCTGCCAGATGCCCAGCCGATTGGCCAATGGCGCGTGGATGTCACGGGTCAGCTGGGCCAGGGCGCGGCGTTCTTCGGCCGACAGCCGGTCCGCCGCACGCATGCAGGCCAACTGCCGCGCCAGCAGGATAGGCACCACCCTCAGGTCATGGATGATCGCCAGCAGCAACCGGCGCAGACCTTCGCTGTTGCGGCCTGCATCACGACCGGCATGCAGCGCCCAGACCTGGTCGGCAGCCTCCTGGCCGTCCAGCAGCCCGTTCACCGCCGTCGCGGTTGGCCCCAATGGCAGCTCGGCCGCGCGCGCGCGCAACCCAGGCAGATCGAACAGCAGGGCAGCGACAATCACACTTTCATCCGCGGACAGCAGCGCCAGCGAATCCAGGGTATCGGCAAGTACCGGCCAGGACAGGCGCGGCGACACATCCATGTCCGCTTGCTGCCAGCAGGCCAGCAGGGCCTGACGCAGCGGCTCGGACAGGGCACGGGTTGAGGCGCGCTGCAGAAGCGCTTCCAGACCGGGGGTGGGGGAACTGTTCACAGCATTCAATTACGGGCGGATGCCCCTACACTAGCGCCCACCCTCTCTGGGAACAATGTTCATGAAGCTGCCCCGCCTTGCTGTCCTGCTTGCCGTCACCGCTTTGTCTTCGTACCCGTTCACCCATGCACACGCCCAACGCGTGGTCCAGGGGGATCTGCAGCAGCAGATGTCCGCCGCGGAATTCAATGCCGCCGGCTTGAACAAGCTCAGCCCCGAAGAGCTGGTCACGCTCAACAACTGGCTGCAGGGCAAGGTGGCACAGGCTGCCAGTGTTGCCGTGGAGCAGGCGCGCGAGGAAGGCCGCCAGGAAGTGATCACCAAGAACCGCGGCTTCTTTGATTTCGGCTCCAAGGACCCGATTGAAGCCACCCTGGCAGGTGAGTTCCGTGGTTTTGGCAAAGGCCGCCAGTACACCCTGGACAACGGCCAGATCTGGGAACAGACCGATGAAACCGGTGCCAGCGGCGTGCGCAAGCAGGACCCGAAAGTACGCATCACCCCCGGCCTGATGAACGTGTGGTATCTACAGATTGATGGCCTCAATACCCGCGCCAAGGTCCGCCGTACCAAGTAATCGTGCCAGCCCTGCCCCTGCCGTATCGGTCTGGGCAAGCGCTCCCCCCATGTTCCTCATCCTGTGAGCCGGCCTTCACCATGCGCGTATTCGCTCTGACCCTGCTGTTGCTGTTACTGCCCGCCAGCGCGGCGGCACAGGTATACAAATGCAAGGGCAAGTCCGGCGAAACCGTGTACTCCGAGCATCCCTGCGATGCCCGCGCCGAGCCGATGAAGCTGCGTGAATCGCCGGCTCCAGCTCCGCTGCCACAGCAACCGATGGGCACCGGCGACCAGCGCCAAGGCGAGGCTGAGACGCCAACAGCGCCAGCCGACAGCAGGGAGCTGGCAGAAGCCCACGATGCCGAACGCAGCTGCATCAGTACCGCCACTGCGTCCATCTATGGCTCCTCCAATGACCGAGTCGGCACGCTGCAGCAGCAGATGGGCATGCTCAACGAACAGCTCGCTGCCGCCGAGGATGCACAACGCAGCAAGGCCTTGCGGGAACGGATGGCCACCTTCCGCCAGGCCATCAGCCGTGAGCATGCCAGCGCCCACGCGCAGATGAACATCGCTCGTCGTGCCTGCGTCCAGCAGCATCGCCCAGCAGCGGCAGCCGCGCGCTGAGCGCAGCTGCCATCAGCTGCGCAGTGCCGCTACCCGCTGCGCCAGCTTCTTGGCCGAGATGCCGGAGCGGAAACCCAGCTCCTGGGCAAACAATGACACCCGCAGCTCCTCGATATCCCAGCGCAACGCCGCCCACTGCGGACGCTGCGCCAAGCCTTGCACACGCGCTTCCTGCAAGGCATCGACGAAGGGCTTGAGCTCCAGCATGCGCGCCTGATCACGCGGCGGATCGCGCTTTGCGCGTTCCGCACGCAGGATCATCGCCTTCAGATAGCGCGGAAACTGTGCCAGCGCGTCGGCCGGGGTCTCGCGCAGGAAACCGGCATGCACCAGACCGGCCAACTGCGCCTGCATATCGTCCAGATTGCCGCGTGCCCAGCCCATCAGCGGTGATTCCAACTGCGGCTTCAGCTCGCCGGTCAGGCCAAGGATGCTTTCGGCCAGTTTGAGCCGTTCCATCGCCTCGCCGAACAGGCGCTTGCCGGCATCGGCGCAGCGTTGCTGGAAGGCTTCCGGCGTACGGATCGCCTCCAGCCCATCCGCCAACACCGCGTTCACCGCCGCATCGACCAGATCGCCACGCAGCCGTTCCTGCGACTCGATGGACGCATACAACAGGCCGGTCTTTGGCGACACCGGCAACTGCTTGCGGGCCTGCTTGAGCTTGTCGGCCAAGGCAATCTCCAGCAGGCGGCGTACCCCCTGCGGGTGCGCCAGCGCGGCCTCGCTCCTGTCGGCAAAGATGCGCAGCGCGGCAGCATCACCGGTATCAACCAATGCCGGATAGGCCGGCACCCCGGCTTCACCCGGAACCTGCTCGGGGATGGCCGTGGTTGGAAACTCGCGCAGCCCCTCGGCAGCCAGGGCCGCGCCAGCACGTGCTGCAAACGCGCTGCCGGCGCGCTCACCAAAGCGGGCACGCAGTGCGTCAAGGTCACGCGACATGGCCAACAGCTTCATGCCGTCGTTATCGCCGCAAGCAGCCGACTTTCCACGTGTTGCGTTGGCAGATGTCACTTCAAACAGCCGCAGATTCATGCGCAGGTGCGGGTCCAGCGACTCCACGTCGAAATCCGTGGCAGCGACCATCGCACCAGTGGCTTTGGACAGGAAGCGCGCCAGCTCGCCACGGATGTCGTCAGCCGACGGTTGCGCCCAGGCTTCCGCAAACGCACGGCCAAAGTCCGGCGCCGGCACATAGTTGCGGCGCATCGCCTTGGGCAGGCTGCGGATCAGGGCCGAGGCCTTTTCCGCGACGAAGCCAGGGGCCAGCCACGACAGCCGAGCCGGGTCCAGCGCATTGAGCAGGTGCAGCGGCACATCGAGCGTGACGCCATCCTCCTCGCTGCCCGGCTCGAAGCGGTAATGCATGGCCAGGCGCGCATCGCCCAACGGGAAATACTTCGGGTAACGATCCTGTTCACTGCCCTCGCCCGGCAACAGATCGGTCAATGACCAATGCAGGCTTCGGCGCTGTTCCGGCGGCAAGGCCTTCCACCAGCCATCAAGCAGATTGGCCGAATGGATATGCGATGGCACCCGATCCAGATACCAGCGCGCCTGCCAATCCTCGTCGGCAACGATGCCGGCGCGGCGCAGCTTGGCTTCCTCTTCGCGCGCCTGCTCCAGCAGCTTCATGTTGTCGGCGACAAAGCCGGCGCGGGTAGTGATCTCGCCGGTCACCAACGCCTGCCGCACGAAGATGTCGTGGGCTTCGCCGGGGTTGATCCTGCCGTAGTGCACCGGCTTCTTCGGTGCCAGCACCAGGCCGAACAGACTGATCTGCTCTGACGCCAATACCTGGCCCTGGGCACGCGACCAATGTGGGTCGAAGTGCTTGCGTGCCAGCAGATGCGGCAACTCGGCAATCACCCAATCCGGCTCGATGGCGGCATTGGTCATGCCCCATACGCGCGCCGTATCCAACAATGTGGCACTGAGCACCCACGGCGGCGGCCGCTTGGCCAGCGCCGAACCGGGGAACAGATGGAAACGACGCTGGCGCGGCGCCTGGAAGTCACCCTTTTCGGTGCGATGGCCAATCTGGGTCGGCAGGCCCGCCAGCACCGCACGGTGCAGCGTCTGATAGGCCGCTATGCGCACCTTGTCGGGGATGGCGGAAAAGCCAGGGGCCTGGTTCGGTTTACTCGTGTTTTTCTCTGGCGCAGGGGCAGCAATAGCCAAACCCGACGCTGTCCTCTGCTTCTTTCCCTCGCGGGCCAATCGCGCAGCCTTATGCTGCTCGCCGCGCGTCGTCTTGCGCTTCGCCTCGGCATCACCACCGGCGGGCGTGGCCGGCGGCGCCGACAACAGCGCCTTGCCGAAGGCCTCGTCCTCGCCCATCGCCCAGCCCAGCTCCTCGCACAGCAGGCGCAGCTGGCGGTGCAGCTCGCGCCACTCGCGCATGCGCAGGAAACCTAGGAAATGGCGCCCGCACCAGTCGCGCAGCTTGGACTGGGTGAGCTCTTCGTGGGCATCGCGGTAGGCATTCCATAGCCGCAGGATGCCGATGAATTCGGAGCGTGCGTCAGCAAACCCGGCATGCGCGTTGTCGGCTGCCTCGCGCGCCTCCGGCGGCCGCTCGCGCGGGTCCTGGATGCCGAGGAAGGACGCGACGACCAGCATCTCACGCAGGCAACCACCCTTGTGTGCAGCGACCAGCATGCGTGCCAGCTTCACGTCCACCGGCAAGCGCGACATCTGCCGACCGATGTCGGTGAGCTTGCGCTCGTCGTTGATGGCGCCAAGCTCGGCCAGCTGTTGCCAGCCGTCGGCCACCGCACGCTCGTCCGGCGCTTCCAGGAACGGAAATTCGTCGATTTTGCCCAGGCCCAACTGCAGCATGCGCAGGATCACGCCAGACAACGAGGAACGGCGAATTTCCGGATCGGTGAACTCCGGCCGGCTCAGGAAATCGGCCTCCGAATACAGCCGGTAGCACACGCCCTCGGAGATACGACCGCAGCGGCCCTTGCGCTGGTTGGCACTGGCCTGCGATACCGGCTCGATATGCAGGCGATCAAGCTTCTGCCGTGGGCTGTAGCGCTTGACCCGCGCATAGCCCGGGTCGACCACGTAACGGATGCGCGGCACGGTCAGCGAGGTTTCGGCGACGTTGGTGGTCAGTACCACGCGTCGCTTCGGGCCGGGATTGAACACCCGGTCCTGGTCCTTGGCCGACAGCCGCGCGTACAGCGGCAGCACCTCGGTCTCGCGGTATTTGCGGCGTTCCAGTGCCTGGTGGGTATCGCGGATCTCGCGCTCACCCGGCAGGAAGATCAATACGTCGCCACGCGCATCGCTGCGGGTGATTTCATCAACGGCGGCGACAATGGCCGAGACCGGGTCCATCGCCGACTCGCTTTCCGCTTCCACACGCTTGCCACGCACCGGCGCGGCGGCGCTGTCAGCGCTCTTGCCCATCTCTTCCAATGGCCGATAGCGCACTTCCACCGGGTAGGTGCGGCCTTCGACATTGACCACCGGCGCATTGTCGAAGTGGCGCGAGAAGCGCTCGGTATCGATGGTGGCCGAAGTCACGATCAACTTCAGGTCCGGGCGCTTGCGCAGCAACTGCTTCAGGTAGCCCAGCAGGAAGTCGATGTTGAGGCTGCGTTCGTGCGCCTCGTCGATGATCAAGGTGTCGTAGCGCGACAACCAGCGGTCCGAGGCGATTTCGGCCAACAGGATGCCGTCGGTCATGAACTTGATCCGGCTGTCTTCACCGACCTTGTCGGTGAAGCGCACCTGATAGCCGACCACCGTGCCCAGCTCGGTCTGCAGTTCCTCGGCTACGCGCGCGGCCACCGCACGCGCGGCGATACGGCGCGGCTGGGTGCAGCCGATCATGCCGGCCTCGCCACGCCCGGCCGCCAGGCACAGTTTTGGCAGCTGGGTGGTCTTGCCGGAGCCGGTCTCGCCAGCGATGACCACTACCTGATGGACACGGATCAGTGCACTGATCTGCTCCGCTTCACGTGCGATCGGCAGCGTTTCATCCATGCTGACGCTGATCGGCCGGGCGGCGCGCTGCTGGCGCTGCGTGTGCGAGCGCTGCAATTGCTGCTGGAAGGCCTGCTCGGCCGCCGTGTCCGCGGGTTTGCCTTGCCAGCGCGACAGCAACCCCAACAAGCGCCCACGGTCACGGCTCATCGCCCCTTCAATGGCGGGACGGGCGGCGCGCAGGCGGGCGGACAGGTCTTTCTCGATAGTGCTCATCAATCGTTCAACGTGAAAACTTGAAATGCAGGTATGGTGCGCAGAGCGCTATTGTGTAGCCATTCAACCCGCCAAGGAGAAAAGCGTCATGGCCAAGGCCAAGAACAGCAGCAAACCAGAAGCCGGAAAGAAGAAGCAGGCCGTCGCAGCAGCCGTCAGCAACACCGAGATCGGCAAGAAGAAGCTGGCTGCCGCCGCGCCCTCGGCCCCGGCGGTCAATATTGGGATCAAGGACGCAGATCGCAAGAAGGTCGCCGACGGCCTGTCGCACTTCCTGGCCGATTCTTACACGCTGTACCTGAAGACCCACAACTTCCACTGGAACGTCACCGGGTCGATGTTCAACTCGCTGCACAACATGTTCATGGACCAGTACACCGAACAGTGGAACGCCCTGGACGAGATCGCCGAGCGCATCCGCGCCCTGGGCTTCAATGCACCGGGTTCCTACCGCGAATTCGCTGCATTGACCTCGATTGCCGAGGAACCGGGCCTGAATGACAGCGCTGATTGGCGCGAGATGGTGCGTCAGCTGGTGGTCGGCAATGAAGCCGTCTGCCGTACCGCACGCAAGGTCCTGGACCAGGCCGATGACGCCGACGACGCCCCCAGCGAGGACCTGCTGACCCAGCGCCTGCAGATCCATGAAAAATATGCGTGGATGCTGCGGTCGCTGCTGCAATAACGGGTTCGGCGCAGTACCTGTAGTGCCGAGCCATGCTCGGCAGGGGCTTTATCGGCAAGGCCTCGGCCGGGCTGGGCCCGGCGCCAGGCTTTGGCTCCTCTCCCGTGTGCGGGAGAGGGGTTGGGGGTGAGGACGGCTTTTCGCTGACAAGGCCCCTGCCGAGCATGGCTCGGCTCTACAGGCAGGTCGCTGACCGCCTGACGCGCTGTATCGGTCATTCGGCTCGGGCCGCCAGCGGGTAAACTAGCGCAATGCCCCAGAGTCCCGCGCAACAACTGCTTTCCAGCGTTTTCGGTTACGACAGTTTCCGCGGCGATCAGCAGGCCATCGTCGAACACGTCGCCAATGGCAATGATGCCTTGGTCTTGATGCCCACCGGTGGCGGCAAATCCTTGTGCTACCAGATCCCGGCACTGCTGCGGGAGGGCTGCGGCATCATCATTTCGCCGCTGATTGCCTTGATGCAGGACCAGGTGGAGGCGCTGCACCAGGTTGGCGTCCGCGCCGAATTCCTCAACTCCACGCTGGATGCCGAAACCGCCGCGCGGGTCGAACGCGAGCTGCTGGCCGGCGAGCTGAAGCTGCTCTACGTCGCCCCCGAGCGCCTGCTGACCGGTCGCTTCCTGTCGCTGCTGAGCCGCGCGCAAATCTCGCTGTTCGCCATCGATGAGGCCCACTGCGTCTCGCAATGGGGGCACGACTTCCGCCCCGAATACCGGCAACTGACGGTCCTGCATGAACGCTGGCCGCAGGTGCCGCGGATCGCCCTGACCGCCACCGCCGACCCGCCGACCCAGCGCGAGATCGCCGAACGCCTGGACCTGTCCACGGCCCAGCACTTCGTCAGTTCCTTCGATCGCCCCAATATCCGCTACACGGTGGTGCAGAAGGACAACGCCAAGCGCCAGCTGCTGGGTTTCCTGCGCAACCACCGCGACGAAGCCGGCATCGTCTACTGCATGTCACGGCGCAAGGTCGAGGAGACCGCGCAGTTCCTGTGTGGCGAAGGCATGCAGGCACTGCCCTATCACGCTGGCATGCCGGCGGAGGTGCGCGCCGCCAACCAACGCCGCTTCCTGCGCGAGGATGGCATCGTGATGTGCGCCACCATCGCCTTCGGCATGGGCATCGACAAGCCCGACGTGCGCTTTGTCGCGCATACCGACCTGCCCAAATCGATGGAAGGCTATTACCAGGAAACTGGCCGTGCAGGTCGTGACGGCGAAGCCGCCGACGCCTGGCTGTGTTACGGGCTGGGCGACGTGGTGCTGCTCAAGCAGATGATCGAGCAGTCCGAAGCCGGCGAGGAGCGCAAGCAGCTGGAGCGCGCCAAGCTCGACCACCTGCTCGGCTACTGCGAATCCATGCAATGCCGTCGTCAGGTGCTGTTGGCCGGCTTTGGCGAAACCTACCCCAAGCCCTGCGGCAACTGCGATAACTGCCTCACCCCGCCCGCCGCCTGGGATGCGACCATTCCAGCGCAGAAGGCGCTGAGCTGCGTCTACCGCAGCGGCCAGCGTTTTGGCGTCGGCCACCTGATCGACATCCTCCGCGGCAGCGACAACGAGCGCATCCGCCAGCTCGGCCACGAAAAACTCAGCACCTACGCCATCGGCAATGACCTGGATGCGCGCGCCTGGCGCGGCGTGTTCCGCCAGCTGGTCGCCGCCAGCCTGCTGGAAGTGGACCCGGAAAGCCACGGCGGCCTGCGCCTGACCGATGCCAGCCGCGATGTACTCACCGGCCGCCGCCAGATGATGATGCGCCGCGACGCTGCACCAACCCGCGAACGCGAGCGCGGCGGCCCGCGCACCGGTTTGCCGGTGCAGGCTGGCGATCTATCCCTGTTCCAGGCCTTGCGCGGCCTGCGCGCGGAATTGGCGCGCGAGCAGAACGTGCCGGCATTCGTGATCTTCCACGACAGCACCCTGCGCAACATCGCCGAACAGCGCCCAACCAGCGTCGAAGCACTCGGCAAGGTGGGCGGTATTGGCGGCAGCAAGCTCGCCCGTTATGGCCAGCGACTGGTCGAGATCGTGCGCGAGCAGGGCTGACGGGCAGGGCAGAACCGCCCTGCCCGCCGTGATCATCACCAACGGGCGCTGATGCGGAAATCCGCACGAACGCTGTCCTGGTCCCTCAGCACTTTGTCCAACGGATGGCCCAGGTCGAGGCTATAGCTGTAACGTTTGAACAACTGCCCGTTCAAGCCCAGGCCAACGCTGCTGATGCTTGCCGAGGTCGGGAAATCACCCCGCACCTCGCCGTGATCGAAGAACACATAGACGTCATGTGCCTGCCGGTAGGGCCTATGCAGTTCGACACTGCCGAAGTAGCCCTTTACCCCGGACAGTGCGCCGCGGACATAACCGCGCACGCTGCCTATACCGCCCACCTGGAACAGATTGCTGGACGGCAGGAACCCACCTGAAGTGAACTGCCAACCGAGCTGCGCGCGATACAGGAAGCCGCTGCCGCCGAGCCGTTGCGTCCAGCTGGTGTTGCCATTGGCCACGGTGAAGTTACGACCGTTCTTCAACGTCTCATCGGTGCGAACCCGCGATACACCCTGGTAGATCGACCAGTCGTAACCATTGTTGCGATAGCCCGCGTTCACGCCCAGGGACATGTTGGTGGACTTGATCTCCGACACCTGCACACCCGCAATTTCGGAGGTGGAATTACCGCGCGAAACACTGGCCACGGTGGACAGCAACCACTTCTGGTTGGCGATCCAGGGCTGGCTGTAATCAAGCCCGTAATTGGTGGATTCACCCGTGATGTCGAGATCACGGTAGGCACCGTCGATGATGTTGATCTGATTGCGTGAAACGTTCACGCCAACCCGCCCGTTGCGCTTGTTGACGATACCCGAGTAACCGATGCGACCTTCGAGCCCGCCTTGCGAGTAGGCCACCGAGCCGGCCAGCAGATCATTGATGCCAGCCAGCCCCCAGAACTGCCCCTGCACACCGTAGCGCTCACGGCCGGTGCTCTCGACACCCGAGTTGTCGACGAACACCCCCCAGTTGTGCCGATCGGGGAACTCGGTCATCAACACGATATCGGTGGTGCCAACCGCTTCACCCGGCCGCAACAGCGCACGCACCTGCAGGTCGCTGGTGCGGTTGATGTAGACCAGCTCATCGCGCAGGCGATCGGTCTGCACCACTTCGCCTTCAGGCTGGTGAACCCGCCGCTGCACGAAGCGCTCCGGCACCCTGCCCTCGCCAACCACGGTCAGCTTACCCAGCCGGCCCTCGATCAAACTGATCTGCACCACGCCATTCTCGATCGCCTGCCCTTTCAGGACTGCCTTGGCAGTGGAAATGCCCTTCGCTGCGTAGAGCGCGTTGACCTCAGCCAGCAGCTTCTCCAGCTCGGCCATGCTCACCTGACGCCCCAGATAGGGCGCGGCGGTGGCATCGAGGTCGGCACGGGCGAGCAGTTCCGATGGGCTGAAACGTACTTCCTTCAGGTTGAAGTGCAGGTCACCATTCGCGCTTTGGACAGCCTTTTCTTCCGGCTTCTGCTGTTCCAGCGGATCGGTCAACGGCCGCTGCGGCTGCAATGGCTGCCGCTGTTCGTAATAGCCATCAATGCGCTGCGTGGTTGCCGGCCCGCCTTCATTGGCGGCTGACTGCGCCTGCGCCATACACGGCAGCAATGCGCCGCCGAGTAGCAACAACCCTCGATACATCTTCATGCCCCTGTAATTCATCAGTTGGGTGCCCCGAAGTTGACGGTGGCACCATCCGTAGCAATGACGTCATCGCTCATATCGACATCGAACATGCGTACCGGCGCCTGGCCGTTGTAGACAGGGTCGAGCTGCAGCATCCGGCCCATGTAACGCAATGCGCCTTCGCCGAGATAGTTCAGATCACTATCGACGTGATCACGGTTGTAGTTCGGGCTGGTAACGCGGAAGCCGTCGCCGAAGTTCTCCACATAGGCGTCGGTGACCAGGAACGTACCATCGGCAGCCAAGCGGAAGGACTTGTCCAACTGGATCAACTGCACATCCACCGGCCTCAGCGTGGGATTGGTGTTGTCCATGAACACCCGCATCTGCGCAGTGTTCAATGCCATGGTCCGATCGATATGGGCCTGACCGATGCTGGCTCGGGCCGAACTGGTTGCCAGCTGCGCATCCACCGCCTTGAGCTGGTCGATCAACCAGGCATCACGCGGATCAACCTCCACCACCACCTTGCGTGCCACACCATTGTGATAACCCGTCAACGTTGTGGTCAAAGGCCCCTGCCCAGTAGCAGACTGCGCCACCTGCGCCTGGATGCTGCTCGCTGCAAGGTTCAGGCGTGTGTCGACCAAAGCCTGCGAAAGCGAAAGCTGATCGCGGGCGGCCAGACTGCCTGATGCGCCGAGCAGCATGCCACCGCTGAGCGAACCGCCCTGCGCGTCCATGCTCACGGTACTACCTGCTGCCACACGGTCGAACCTGATGCTGCCACCGGAAATGATCGACTGCGCGCCAGCACTTGCACCGCTACCAACTGCCACATCGCCCTGCGACTGCAAGCGCGCGTTGCCGCCTGCTGCATAGCGGCCCCATTGCTGAGTGCCGCCGCTGGTCGCGGTGATGTTCCGCCCTGCTTCCGCCTCGTTCATGGCGATGTCGCCTGCTGCAGCGACCAGCAGCGAACCGCCAGCGTCGACCTGCTCGCCCAGCACGCTGCCTGCGCGCGAGGCCAGGCTGATGTCGTCGCCAGCCTGCAGACTATCGAAAGACAACGTGCCGTTCGAAGCCAACGCAATACCGCAGCCGGCCTGCAGCGAACCCATGCTGATCACACCACCGGCATCTGCATCGAAACCGCAGCCGGTGGTCACCGTATCGGCGTTGATGTCACTGCCCGCCTTCCACACGCCGTCACTGCCAATCTGCGCCACACCCACCTGGATTGACTGGCCTGCATCGAGGTACATCGCGCTACCCGTTACGGCCTTGCTGATTGCGATGTCACCACCTGCCGTGATCGAAAGATTGCGCTTGCCATCGAACGTACCGACGGTGGTATTGCCACCGCTGCTCAGGCTTGCGTTGCCACCTGCATTCAAGCTCGTCGCGATCAGCGTGGTCGCGGCATTTGCGACCAAGGCCTTGCCGATGTTGGCCGTCCCCAGCACCACATCTGCGTGGCCGTCGATATCGGCATTGCCAGTGACGTCGGCCTGGGCGATGGACAGCGAGCCAACCGCATCGGCCGACAGATCACCGCCCACGGTCAGCTGCTGCACGTCCACCGTGCTGCCCGAGGACAGGACTGCATTGCTGCCCGAAGCCAGAGCTCGTGCCGTCAATGCACCACCGGAGGCCGCATCCAGCGCTCCCTGCACCGACAAGCTGTCGATGCTGGTTGCACCCGAGCTGCTCAACACGGCATTGCCGCCGACCGTGCCGGTACCCAAGGCCAGATCACCACCCGTCATGACCAACAGGTTCTGCTTGCCATCGAACGTACCGACCGTGGTGTTGCCACCACTGCTCAGGCTTGCGTTGCCACCTGCATCCAAACTCGTCGCGGTCAGCGTGGTCGCGGCATTGACGGTCAATGCCTTGCCGACGTTGGCCGTGCCCAGCACCACGTCTGCCTGACCGTCGATATCGGCTTTGCCGGTGACGTCGGCCTGGGCGATGGACAGCGTTCCGACTGCATCGGCCGACAGATCACCGCCCGCCGCCAGCTGCTGCACATCCAACGTGCTGCCCGAGGACAGGTCTGCGTTGCCGCCCGAAGCCAGAGCTCGTGCCGTCATTGCACCACCGGAGGCCGCATCCAGCGCTCCCTGCACCGACAAGCTGTCGATGCTGGTTGCACCCGAGCTGCTCAACACGGCATTGCCGCCGACCGTGCCGGTACCCAAGGCCAGATCACCACCTGTCGTGACCGACAGGCTCTGCTTGCCATTGAACGTACCGACCGTGGTGTTGCCACCGCTGCTCAGGCTTGCGTTGCCACCTGCCTTCAAGCTCGCCGCAGTCAGCGTGGTCGCTGCATTGACGGTCAATGCATTGCCGACGCTGGCCGTCCCCAGCACCACATCTGCCTGACCATCGACATCGGCATTGCCGCTTACATCAGCCTGGGCGATGGACAGCGAGCCAACCGCATCGGCCGACAGATCACCACCTACGGTCAGTTGCTGCACATCCAGCGTGTTGCCCGAGGACAGAGCCACATTGCCGCCCGAAGCCAGGACGTGCGCCGTCATTGCACCACCTGAGGCCGCATCCAGCGTTCCCTGCACCGACAAGCTGTCGATGCTGGTTGCACCCGTGCTGCTCAGCGTCGCATCACCACCGACCGTACCGGTGGTCAAGGCCAGATTGCCGCCGGTGGTGACCGAAAGATCGCGCTTGCCATCGAAGCTACCAACCGTGGCGCTGCCACCGCTGCTCACGCTTGCGTTTTCACCTGCATTCAAGCTCGCCGCAGTCAGCGTGGTCGCTGCATTGACGGTCAATGCCTTGCCGACGTTGGCCGTCCCCAGCACCACATCTGCCCGACCATCGACATCGGCATTGCCGCTTACATCAGCCTGGGCGATGGACAGCGAGCCGACCGCATTGGCCGACAGATCACCACCTACGATCAGATGCTGCACATCCAGCGTGTTGTCAGAGGACAGCGCGGTACTCCCGCCCGAAGCCAGCACGTGGGCAGTCATTGCTCCGATCGAGGCCGCATCCAATGTTCCCTGCACCGACAAGCTGTCGATGCTGGTTGCACCAGCACTGCGCAGCACGGCATTGCCGCCGACCGTACCGGTGGTCAAGGCCAGATTGCCGCCGGTGGTTACAGAAAGATCACGCTTGCCATCGAAGCTACCAACCGTGGCGCTGCCACCGCTGCTTAGGGTTGCGTTTCCACCTGCGTTCAAGCTGGTCGCAGTCAGCGTGGTCGCGGCATTGACGGTCAATGCCTTGCCGACGTTGGCCGTCCCCAGCACCACATCTGCCTGGCCGTCGATATCGGCATTGCCGGTGACGTCGGCCTGGGCGACGGACAGCGTTCCGACTGCATCGGCCGAAAGATCACCGCCCACCGTCAGCTGCTGCACATCCAACGTGCTGCCCGAGGACAGGACTGCGTTGCTGCCCGAAGCCAGAGCTCGTGCCGTCATTGCACCAACGGATGCCGTATCCAGTACCCCTTGCACCGACAAGCTGTCGATGCTGGTTGCACCCGTGCTGCTCAACACGGCATTGCCGCCGACCGTGCCGGTACCCAAGGCCAGATCACCACCCGTCATGACCAACAGGTTCTGCTTGCCATCGAACGTACCGATCGTGGTGTTGCCACCGCTGCTTAGGCTTGCGTTACCAATCGTATTCAAGGTCGCTGCAGTCAGCGTGGTCGCGGCATTTGCGACCAATGCCTTGCCGATGTTGGCCGTGCCCAGCACCACATCCGCGTGGCTGTCGATGGCCGCACTGCCGTCCACGCCCGCATCCACGATGGACAGCGTGCCCATCGCTCCAGCAACCAGATCGCCGCCGCTGGCAAGCTGCTGCACATCCAACGTGTCGCCCGCAGACAGTGTCATTCCGCCGCCGGACTGCAATCGGTTGGCATCCAGTGCCGCACCGGCCTTCAACTGCAGGGCCGTGCCGGCCACGGCATCGTTGATATCCACGGCGCCAGCTGCATTGGCGACGATATTCCCGCCCGCCTGGATGTCGCCACCGTGCAACGATGCCGCATCCACACGCACGTCATTCCCGGCCTGCAGACGTCCGAAGCGGACATCCACCGGGCCTGCCAGATCCACGCTACCGGCCTGCGCCTGCACCGTGCCGATCCGCGCGGCACTGACGAACGACAGCTGGGCGTCACCGGTCTGCGTGTCCGCATCGAACATTCCACCGTCCACGCTCAGGCGCCTGCCCGCCTGGCCGATTCCCGTCTGCGCATCCAGCGTCACCTGCACGCCGGCACCCGACAGCAGGTTCACCTGAGCGTCTCCATTGCCGGTGATGTTGCCACCAGAAATCAGGTCGAGAGTGCCTGCACCACTGGCACCGGCCACCTGCAGCTGGCCCAGCGACATGTCTCCCCGTGTCACCGCACCCAACGACTCCGCCGCCTGCATGCGGGCACCAGCCCCCATCGACAGGCTGCCAGCGCGGGCCGTGATGTCATCGCCGATCAACGTTCCTCCAGCACGGAGCTGCAGTGCACCGCCTGCATCCAGCAGGATGGAGGCCGCTTGGACATCGCCGATCTCGACACCGCCGCCGGCAACCAGCGAAGCGTCGCCATTGCGGGACAGCACATCGTCCGCCACGATATCGCCAAGCGCGGACAGACCCACCTCGCGCTCCGATTCCGCCGACCCAATACGCATCCGCCCCTTGGCGTCGGCGTACAAGCTGCCACCGGAGCGCAGCAGCGTGGCAGTCAGGTCAGAGACCGAACCGATCAGCATGTCGTGACCGCTGATCAGCGAACCGATGTTCAGCGCGCTCTTCGGGCTGTTGATGCGGATCTCGCCGCCGGCAGCACCATCCAGGCTACCGCTGTCCAGCTGCAGGTTGAGATAGCGACCATCCAGCGCACGGATATGGTCGCGTGCGCTCAATGCGACGCCGCCCTTCTCCGAACGCAGCGTCACCAGGCTGGAAGACGCGGACAACAGACTGCCATCGACCACGTCGATGCGCATGCGATCACCGGAGTACAGCGAATCGAATACCAGATTCCCGCCGTTTTGGCGGATACCCAAGCTACCACCGGCATTGCCAGAAAGCGTGCCGCCGAGCTTCAGGTTCAACAGTGAGGGCGTAGCCGACACCACGTTCTGGCCGATGTCCCCCTTGGCCTCCAACGCCAGGTTGCCACCCACGTTCAACACGGTACTGGCATTCGCTCCCTTCAGGTCTCCCTCGACGCTGAGCTTGGCGTTGCCGGCCACGTCCAACCCGGCAACCGTCAGGTCATTGGTCGCATGCAGGTAGGCCGCGCCACCGGCCTTCGCCTTCAACTGGCCGCTGGCGGCCACATACAACGGCGAGGTCTGCTTGATGCGGATCGAGGCGACCGGCCCCGCCTTGAGTTCATCGTCGCTCATCGCCCGCAGCTCATCGATGCTGATGACCTGCCCGTTGTGGCCGATCAGCTGCACATCACCCGGCGAGGTGGCCATGGCCAATGCCACGGCTTCCTGCGACGTCAGATTGCCGGCGAAGACCCGCGCATAGTCCACATCCATGCTTCCGGCCAGACGTCCCAGGCTGTCACGCGCGACCAGCTCGACGTTGCGCCCCGAGATGGTCGGCACGGCAACCGTGCCGCCAGCGGACTTCGCCGGCTCCAGCGCACTGGCGCTGATCGCAAACCGCAGCTGATCGTCATCCCACTTCGCACGCGCTGCGAGCTGGCCATAGATGTCCGAGGCCGGATCGAGCGTGAATTTGAATTGGCTGTCGCGGGTCTGGAACGGCGCCTGCGCCGCCCAGTTGGCGCCATACAGCTCGGCGAACTGTGCGCCAATCGCTTCAGACAGACCGGCGATGTAGGCAAGCACCTGTGCGTCGCTCTGCGGGGCGCCAGCGGCCACCGTTGCGCGCGCACGGAAAGCCTCCAGCGCGGTTGCGTCAGGAACGAACACCCCACCAACGAAATCACCGTGGCTCTTGAGGTTCCAATACTCGGCATAGCGGCTCCCTACCTGCCGCTCATAGGTCGCCACGGTATCGGCCACACCGCCGCCATCCAGTTTCAGGCGCGCGCGGATGTCGGCGATCTGGCTGTCGGTCAGCGCGCTGGCATCATCACGCTGCGAGGCATCCAGCAGCGAACCGGAAGCCGCCTCCAGGCGGACGTCACCGGTCTGCGAGACCACCTTGCCCACCCAGAAATCACCATCGACGTCCTTCAGCGATACATCGTTGCGGGCCAGCGCGACGACATTGCCGCCACGCAGGCGATTGTCGGCGCCGACAGTCTCGTGGGCGCCGATCACCAGCGCACCACCGCTGGCCATGCTGCCGATGCTGCCGGTCGTGCTGGTCAGGTTCACGTTGCTGCCAACAATGGACACCGTGTCACCGGCGATGCCGGCGATGTTGCCCGACGCCAGCACGCTGACATCACCATAGCCGGTCTGGCTGCTGCCGGCATCGAGGCGCAGCTTGGCATCGGAATGGATGTCCAGCACGATCGCCCCGCCCTGCGTGGTTCCCCGCAGGGTGCCACCATTGGACAGTGCCGCGTCGATGGCCTGCCCGCCCAAGGTACCGATGCTGCCCTTGGCCTTCAGCACCAGATCCTGCGCGTACAACGTTGCGCGTTCGTTGCCCTGGATGATGCTGCCGTTCCGCGATTCCAGGGTCGTGGTACCGGCCTTGTTGTTGATGGTGCCGTTGAGATACAGGTTGTTGCCGACGCTGACATCCACGCTGCCCTTGTCGCGGCTGACGAAACCGATCGAAATCGGGTTGTCTGCCTTGACGCTGGCGTTGAGGGTCACGTTGCCACGGGTCGGCATATCGTAGGCGTACCAGGTCTCCCAGCCGCCTTTCCCGCCCTCGCGCTTCGGGTTCCAATGCCGCCCACCAGCAGGGTCGGGGAAACCAAAGTTGCAGCCGCTCTGGACCACACCGCAACCATAGCTGACACCGCCGCCGGTGGTGTAGCGTGGATCAAAACTTCCAGAGTAATACCACTCGAAGTCCGGCCTGCCCGCATCAACGTAGTAGTTGCCCGGAGTGGTCGTCCAGCGCTCGGCACCGGAAGCCTCCCCATTGGCGCTATTGAGGAACTTCCAGGTGGTTGCGGTATTGCTGTCCCAGTCGATGTTGCGCCCGACCTTGGCCGACATGGACCAGCTATAGCGCATGCCTGTCTTCGGGTTGTAGGTCGACGTGTTGCCGATCTTGTTGGCCGTCTCCCAGCTCGTACAGGCCGCGCCGCAGATGGCATTGTCATAGGTCGCCGCCGTCTGGCCGGCGCGCTGCACATACCAGATCGTGTAGGGGGCACCATTGCCGCCGCTCTTCAACCGGTCGATGATCTTCACCACACCGTCCTGGCCGGTGGCGACGTTCATGCCGTTCAACTGCACGTCCCGGTCCAGGCCAACGTGCACCTTCACCTGGCCGAAGCCGCTGGTGACGTTGATCTTGCCCTTGTTGGTGGTACTGACGATGCTGCCGTCCAGGGTCACCTTGCCGCCACCGGAGGCATTCACGTCGTCAACGATGAAGCGTTTGCTGCTCGAGTCGTACTTGACCTTGATCTGGTTGGAAGCAACGCCGATGGTGCTCAACAGATAGTTGGGCACGTCATAGATCCCCGGCTTCGCATCGGCTTGTGCCAACCATGCCTGCGACCAGGTGTCATTGTTGATCTTCACCGACCAGTCGATGCCAGCGCCGGCCTCGATCGTGCCGTTGATGTCGATGTACCTGGCACGGATGTTGACTTCGCGCGCTCGAATGGCGCTGTTGTCGTTCGCTATATCGGCATTGTTGGCATAGCTGGCCGAACCACCGCGCGTCCCAACGTAGGCAACGGTCGGGATCTTTACCGAATTTTTGTAGTTGTAAGGGAAGTTCGTGTAATCGGTATAGCCGGGCTGGTTGGTGCCACAGCGCGAACCCCCGACATGCGGCAGGCAGGCGCCATAGATGATGATGGCTGTCCCTGCATCACCATTGTATCCAGGCTGGTGGTACAGCACGTTGTTGAGATCGGCGGTGTTGCTGACGCTGCCACCATACTGGAGGTTGGCGATCAGGCCGGCGACCGAGTCCGCGCTGCTATACGCACCTCCCAGCAACTGCTTCAGGTAATTGGCCCACAGGCCTTCCGCCGACGCCACGCTCTTGTTGCGGGTGGGGTCGTTGAACATGAAGGTGCCGTTGGGCGCCAGCGTATTGAAGCTGGCTGCATACACCGGCCCACTGACGATGGAACCACTCTTGGTCTCGTAGCGGACATCGGCGCCAATGCTGTTGACGATCCCCATCTGCAGGATCGAAGTACCCTTGCCCTGGGCGTAGTTCCCGTAGATGTTGATGTGCGGATTGGCCGTGGAGCTGTTGCGGGAGATCCTGTTGGCGCCATTGGTCACGTTACCCGATACGAGCACGTTTCCACCGGCATAGTCGGGGATGTAGATGTTGCCGAAGGCAAGGTGGTAGGTGGAGTTGTTGATGATGTCCACCGACGGCGCGCCGTGCGCTTCCACCGAGCCGGTGGTGCCAATGTTGATGTTTGTGCCCTTCAGGTAGACATCGGCGCCGGCCGCATAGATGTCGTCCAGCAGCAATACCCGCTCGCCATCGACCACGGTCTCGCCAGGGTTGAAACCACCATCCAGCGCCTTCAGCTCCGCCACGGTGAGGCAGGCATAACCAATACCCAGGTCGGTGCTGCAGTTGAAACCGTTGCCTACGGTGACATTCACGTCGTTGGCGGTACCGGCGACCACCTTGCCATTCACCACCACGTCACCGATGACCGAACCATCGGAGGAGGAGTTGGTGACCGTGACCGGGATGAAGCCCAACTGGTAACCGGTCGCGCGGCCGCTGGCCTGGTGGGCGAAGTAGTCGCCCCACGTCCCCAGGTAGACATCACCCGAGCTGATCAGCGTCGAGCCCGTACCCAACGTCGCACGCATGCGGGCGTTGATGTCGGCCACTGCCTTGACCACCGGAACCGCGATCAGGCCACGCACATAGCCTTCGGCAGATGCATTGACCAGCAGGTTGCTCTCCTGCAGCGCGGTTCCGTCCTTGCCCGCCGACAGATAGGCGTTCTGCAGTGACTGCAGTTTGCCGTTGTTGCCGACGTCGACGGTCTCGGTGACATCCGCATCCACTTCGGAGCGGGCGGTGCCCACCGCTGCCAGGCCCCAGGTGTTGACCAGAGCCTGGCTGTCCAGCGAGCCGGTGGTCGTGGTCCCGAGATTCAGGTAGCCCAGGCTGGCAAGCTGTGCGTTGTTGCCCACCCGCACGGCATTCTCGAACGTGCCCTTCATCCGGGTATCGACCACGGCCAGCTGGATGGCGCCGCCGGTCGCAAGCTGCGCCTTGTCCGTTGCCACCACCTTGGTACGCGCGTTGACATTGATGTTGCCAACGCTGTTCGCGTCAGTGCGCAAGCCGGAGCGCAACATCACGTCGTCGCCAACGCTCGCCGTGGTCTTGCCGACGAGCGTGGTGTCGATCAGCGCCGCGCTACCGTTGAGGACACCGCCCGCGGCAGCCACCACCGCGGGTCCGTTGATCGTGCTCCGGAACAGATTGTCGGCGGTCACCGACAGGTCCTTGCCAGCGAACAGGCGGGCACCGCCACCGAGGTTCGCGTTGACGGTGCTGTTGATGGTGTTCTTGACGACGGAGCCGCTGGCCCCCGCAAGCGCGGCGTTGGTTGAGTCCGCGCTGCCGCCGTAGTTGCCGACGTGGCTCGCTGCCACGGTGACCGAGTCGGCCAGGATGCCCGACGCGCGGCCGGCATTGCTGCCCACCGTCGCATCGACGGACGACTTGCCGTTGGTCGTGGCGGCACTTGCCGCACCCGAGATCAGGCCACCACCACCGGCGAACGTGCTTGCCAGATTGGTGTCGTTGCCATTGGCCAGCACCGACAGGCTACCCATCATCTTCGGGGTCGCACCTGCGGCAGCGGAGGTCGTCGCCCCGAAATTGTTGCCGATGGTTGCCGCCGTGCGGGTATCCGAACTGGCATTGGCCAACGCCGCGCCCAGCGCAAGCCCACCAACGGTGATGCCGGTCGCCTCCGCGTGCTGTTGCGTCGTGCTCTTCGCCACCACCTGGAAATCACCGCGATTGCCGATGACCACACCGTTGCCGACCGTCGCCAGCGTCGCACTATTGTCCGCGGCAGTGGCGCTGGCCGCATTGGCGGCGAAATAGATGCCACCAGCGCCTGCCGTGGCCTTGGCGTAGACGCCGTCGCCTCCAGCCAGGGCACCGCCTCGCGTCGCGGTGACACTCACATCACCGTCGCTGCTGACATTGGCAAGATTCCCCAGCGATGCCTGCAGATTGGCGGTGGACCGCGCATCCACCACCACTGCGCCCACTGCAGCACCTGCAGATACCGTGACCCCAAGGCCGGTGGCATGGACAGTACCATCGGAGCTGGCCGCAATGGTCAACGATGAACCATCGCCCTTCGCGTCCCCGGCATCACCGGTCCCCTTGGTGATGATCGTCGCACCATCGCCCACGCCGGCATTCACGGTACTGGTGTCCTTGGCCAGTACCACCACCGCATTCGCCGCGCCGGCCAGCCCAGCGACTGCACCAATGCCACTGGCCTCGACACCACCGCCGTGCAGCGCATTCAACCCGACGTGTTGGAAACCAGCCAGTGTGGAGCCTGCCCCCACCGTGGCCGATACCGTCGAATTGCGAGTGGCATGCGCGATGACCGCACCCGCCGCCAATGCACCAACCGAGGCACCGGTCGCTTCAACGCTGGCACGATTCTGGTCCGATGCCGAGACATCCAGACGGCCGCCCTGACCGCTGGCATTGTGGTTGCCGGACACCGACGCCGTGGTGGTCTGCCCGAAGTCATTCCACGCGACTGCCGCGCCCAGGCCAACCAGGCCGGCCGCGCCCGCGATTGCCTTTACCGTCGAACTTGGCTGGCCGTTGTCGGCGCCACTCTTGGCTGCCACCTGGATGTTGCCTGCGCGTACGGTACCGTTCTCGATCGCCGCCGAGGTCTGTCCGAACATGCCGCTGTAAGCCACCGCACCACCTGCGCCAAGCGCACCAGCAGCGAGCGCGCCGGCGGTGTTACTGGCCTTCAACTGGCTCTCGGCGTTGACGCCGACGCGGCTCGCCTCGACGTTCGCGCCCTTGATCGCGGCAATCACCTGGTCCTGTTTGCCCCCCAACGTCAACAGGCTGTTGGACGTGGCGCCATTGAGCTGCGCGAGGTGGCTGCTGTCCAGCTTGTCCGCCAACGCCGCATCACCCGTCACGCTGGCATCCAGTTTCTGTCCGGACGCGAGGTTGTCCAGCGCTCCCTTGGTACCGGACACCTCACCCAGCACGTCACCGATATCACCCACGCCGGACAACAGCACCGACGCCGCACCACCGATGCCGGTGCTCATGCCGATGCCTGCCGTGGCGGTGGTCATCGCGATGTCGCGGATGGAAGCCGCGTCGACCTTCACTTCTCCGCCGCTACGAATGCTGCCACCACTGATCGTGGCCGCCACCTTGCTGCCTAGCAGCGTGATGTTGGCCGCGGCTCCCACGCCGGTTCCCAGTCCTCCAGCCACCACACCGCTGTTGGCCTTGATGGCCAGTTCCTCAAGCGCGTCGACATCCACGCCATCGGCGTTGATGCTCGCATCCACGATGGTGGCTTCGGTGGTGTTGGCGATCTGCTGGAACTGGGCCATGCCCGCCACGGCGGCGGCACCGGCCAGCGCACCACTGACCACTGTATTCTCGAAGCGCGTATCGGTATGTGCGGCTACGCCCACGCCACCATCCACGTCGATCACCGTGTTCACACCGGAGCCACCGATGCTCGCGCCGGTGCGCGTCTGCGCCATGTTCACCACCAGCGTGCCGGCCACCGCCGCTCCGCCTGCGGCACCCGCACCGGCGTTGATGTGGCTGTCCACCGTGTTGTTCGCATTCACCACGAGGCTGGCGCCAACGGTCTTGCCGCCGCTCAGCGACGCATCCGTGTTGCTGGAGAACACATTGACCACGCCAGTACCTGCACCGCCGGCCAGGCCGGCCGCCAGGCCGGCAACGGTGGTCTGCACCGCTTGGCTGCCACGGGCATCCACGGCGATGTCGCCACTCGCGGCGATATCCGCATTCTGGATCCGCGCCTTCGTCGTTGTCTGCAGCACCGTGCTTGATGCAGCACCGGAAGCACTGCCGCCGGCGCCCGCCGCGGCACCGATCACCAACGAGCTTGCGCTCACGTCGCTACTGGCCTTGACCTTCACGTCCTGGCTGTCGCTGCCCTGCGCCAAAGCGCTGTAGTAGTCGAACTCGGCAATGTTGTCGGTGCCACCGCCACTCCCCGTACCCGGCGTCGACGTACCGCGCGCAGGCAGCCAGGTTCCCGCCCAGCTGCTGAGGTCATGCTTGTTGATCGCCGCGGAGGTGATGCTTGCCTCGGTCTGGGTACCGATCACGTTCACACCGGCCATCACCGACAGTGTCTGTCCGCTGATCGGCGCGAAGGTGATCGCCTGGCTGACCCCGAGGGTAGTGATGGCCTGGCGTGTTGCCGCATCCACCAGCACGCCCTGACCGCCATTCCATGCCAACGCGCTGACCTTGGTCCCGGCACCATCGATCTGCGCCTGCGTCTTGCCGGTCATCAGGTTGACAACCGTGCCCAGGCCGATACCGGCGGTTGCCCCCACCGCGACGCTGCCGGCCAGCACGTCGATGCCCTGCTGCTGCTTCGCTTGCACGGTCACGTCGCTGTCCGCAATCACATCGGCACCATCGGCGATACGCGCCTTCACCTGGCCCTCCATCAGGTTCACCGCGACCGAACCCGCGCCGCCAACCGCACCGCCGCCGCCGAGGCCGGCGGCAATGGTACGGATATTGGCGCCACCATTGCCGGCTGCGTTGGTTGCTTCCGCCGAGACCTCGACGTTCTTCGCATGCACCTGGTAGCCATTGCCACCGCCGACCAGGCTTGCCGTCGTGCTGCCGCCGATCTGGTTGAACGCGATCGCCGCGCCGACACCCACGCTGCCTGCCACGGCGCCGCCGCCAGCGAGGGAATCGATGCTGCGTCCATCCCTGGCGTGCACGCGGACATCGGCGACATTGCTGTCGAGCCGGGTGTCCTGCAACTGCGCCGAGGTGTCGGAGGTAACGATGTTGGTGGTGACGCTGCCGCCCACCGCCACGCTGCCCGCACCCGCCCCGGAGATCGCGGCGGTGCGGACCAGGTTGGTGGACCCGGCCTCGATATCCAGGCCCGTGGCCTTGTCGAGCCGTGAGCCGGTGACACTTGCCGAGGTGGTGCCACCGATGAGGTTGACGCTGCTGGCAGCTCCCACCGCCACGCTGCCCGCACCGGCCAGGGCACCGGCCAGCGAGTAGGCGGCCCCCTTGGTCCCGGCATTGACCGTGACGTTGCCAACCACGCCATCGCCCTTCAGCTGCAGGCCGTTGATGGTGGCGTCGGTGGTGTTGTTGATCAGATTGGTGCTGTTGCTCGCCGAGATCGCCGCGGTTCCCGCGGCGGCGCCAGCAATCGCCAGGGTCTTGATGGTGGAATCGGCAATCGCGCTCACGTCCAGGTCGCCGGTACTGACCCTGGTGCCACTCACGCCGGCATGGGTGGTATCGGAGATGCTGCCGACATTGATGGCCGCACCGACCGCAGCCGTACCTGCACCAGCAACGGCGCCGGACAGGGTCTGGATCTTCGAAGTGTTCTCCGCGCCGACCGAGATGCTGGCCGCCGTCACCTCTCCACCGATGAGATCGGCGCTGGCCTTGTTGCTGATCGTGCTCCAGGCCACCGAGCCCTGCACGGCGACGTTGCCGGCGGCGCCGGCAGCGATGGCTCCAGACAGTATCTTGGCCTGGTTCTGTGCATCGAGCGTCACGTCACCGCTGGTCACCAGCCCGGCACCGTTCGCGGTCGCGCTGGTCTCGCTGCCGATCTCGTTGATCGTCAGCGCGGCACCCACCGCCACCTTGGAGCCCACCGTCACCGCGCCCGACAGCGAGGCGATGTAGGCCGCATCGCTGGCATCCAGGGTGACAGACCTGCCATCCAGCGTCGTCGTCGTGGCACCGCCGTCGCCGACCAGCGCAGCGGTGGTGTTGCTGATCTGGTTGTACGACGCGCTGCCCACGCCGGCGAACTTGCCGGTGCTGACTCCCAGCCCGGCACTGACCGCAAGGATGTCGGCGTGATCTTCGGCGGTGACGGCGATATCGCCGCCACTGGCACCGGCGGAGTGGCTGATCTTGGCATCGACGATGGATGCCTCATGACGGTTGTTGATGCTGTTGTAGCCGAACGCGACGCCGGCATTGTTGTCGCTGACCTGCACCATGCCGGCCACGGCGATGATCGAGCTGCGGGCCTTGTTGCGCTCCACCGCCGCCACCTTGGTATCGCTGCTGGAGCCGGTATCCGCGTTGGCATCGGCGGTCATGTCGCCGATGGCCGAGCCGCAATAGTCCATGTCCATGGCCGACGAGCAACCGTCGTCGATGGCACTCACGTCGGTGGCACGCACGTCGGTGTCACGCGCGGTACCGGCATAGGTGTCCAGCTTGCCGGAGAACGCGATGTCCGCGCCGCCGGTGATCGTCGCGGTGGTCTGGTTGGCGATCTGGTTGATCACCACCGAACCAGCCAGGCCGATGTTGTTGGCTTCCTTCGAGACACCGCCGGCCGCGGCCGCCGCAATGATCCGCGAGGCATCGGCAGCGATCACCTGCACGTCCCCTGCCTCGCGGATGCTGCCGCCGCTGATCGATGCAGCGGTCTTGTCGGCGATGTCCGCATAGGTCACGGCGATGCCCATCCCGACCTTGCCACCGCTGTACAGCGCGCCGCCGCCGTTGCCGATCTTCGACTCGTTGACCGCCTTCACGCCAACGTTGTAGCCCGCGCCACTGCTGCCCAGGGTGGTTCCCTCCAGGCTCGCGGTCGTGTTGTTCTTCGACATCGCCACCGTCGCCGACACCGCGGCGGCGGCAGCGGTACTCTGGTCGCTGGAGGCATTGACGCCCACCCCCAGGCCCACGTTGACCTGCTCGTTCTTGTTGCGCGCAGTGATGGACACATCACCAGCATGGTCCAGCGCGCTGCCGACCACGCCGGCACGGGTTGTGTTGGCGATATCGCTGTAGGCCACACCACCGGCGATGGCGGCGCTGCCGCTGCTGTTGTCCGAGTTTGCCTTGGTGATCGAGATGGCGCCGCTGATGCTCACCAGCAGGGTCTTGTTCAGCGCATTGACGTCCAGCTTGCTGGCCGTATCCAGCCCATGCACGGTCGCCGAGGTGATGTCCGCCTTTGTGTTCTGGCGGATGCGGTTGATGGTGACACTGCCTGACACCGCGACACCGAACGAGGGCTGGTTGATCGGGCCGGAGTCGCTCTGCGGCGCGTCCTTGCTGCCGAGCAGGCCCTTGGCCTTGTCGAAGTAACCGGAAACCTTGTCGCCCCCCACCTTCTTCAGGCCACCGGCCATCGACTCCAGTCCGGCAACCTTGTCGCTGGCGCGTGCCTTGAGGCTGTCGAAGAAGCCGGGATTCTCTCCGTTCTGCTTGTCCGCCAGCGCCTGCTGCGCCTTCTGGTCCTCTTCCTTCTGCGATTTGCTGCTGACCATGGCGCCGGCGGCGGCTACAGCACCAGCCAAACCTTCGCTGGTCGCGTTCACTGCCAGCGCGTTGGTGGAGATGCTGCCGGAGGCCGCGGCCGAGGTGCCCTGCTTGAAGTCATCCGGGATAGCGCCGACGAAGGCGCGCGCGTCGGTATCCATCTGCTGGTAGGCCACGCTGGCACCAACCGACAGGCTGTCGGTCATCGCCACTGCGCCGGCCACCGACCACACGAACAGCTCCTCGTTCGCCTTCACGTCCACGCTCTTCGCGGTGACTGTTGCCTTGTTGCTGATACCCGCCAACGTATGGCTGTCCAGATCCAGTGCCGATGCGGTGCCGCTGACGCCGATGCTGCCGCCCTGGCCCGACTGCAACGCCAGCGAGACGATTTTTTCCTTGTTGTTCGCAGCCACTTCCAGCGCGTGGCTGTTGATCACGGCGCCGTCGTTGATCAGCGCGGTCGCCGAGTTGTCGTAGTCCATGTAGCCGACGCTTCCGCCCACCGCCGTGCCACCGTTGCCGGCGGACACCCGCTTCAGGGTGAGGCCCAGGTCGCCGGCCGCGTGGATCGCGGTGATCTCGGTGCTGGCCCGCACCACCGCATCCTTGGCGAAACTGCGCGTGATCTGCTTGCCCGCTTCGTCCTTGGCGTCGAGCGCCGCCGTCCAGGCCTTCCCGTCGGCGGCCGTGGTGGTGATGTCTGCATCGCTGGCCACACTGGTGCTGGCGGCGTTCCTGGCGCGGAAATAGCTGACCACGCCGCCCAGTGCAACCGAATCCGCCGAGCCCTTGGCCGACCCGTAGGAGGTGAACAGATCCGAAGGATCGCCGATCAGCTTCTTCGCGGCGGTCAGCGAATCCTTGAATTTGTCGAAGCTGCTGAAGTCCGGCTTCGCTGCCTGCAGTGCACTGAAATCGCGCGGCAGGGTGACATTCGAACCCAGCCCTACATGCGCGCCCTTCAGCGCAGCGCTGCTTCCCACCAGCGTGGAGGCTTCATGCTCCAGGTCGGCGATGGTGATGGCACCGGACAAGGTGAATGCCGAACCGTCATTGCTCTTGCCCTGGCCCTGGATGTTGCTCAGTGCATGGTTGGCGATCTGTGCGTCGATCACCTGGCTGTCCACCACCACGTCACCGCCGGCGGTGATCTTCGCACCACTGCCGATCGTGGCGCTGGCCGTATGGCTGCCACCGACGTAGCTGATCGCGCCCCCCAGGCGGAACGGCGACGGTGTACTCGGCGTGCCGCCACCGGATCCCCCTCCAGGTTGCGATCCGTCGTCGCCGGACGCCTTCTTCTTCGCCGCGGCGATGCCCTTGCCGGCAAAGGACTGCGCCAGTTCCATCAGCTTGTCGCCGCTGGAGCCGGCGTCGTCGCTTTTGTCCTCCTTCTTCTTTTCCTTCGGCGGCGCGTCCACCAGGCTGGTGGTGCTGTTCTTGCTGGTGACACTGGCCGCCTGCACCGTGACGTTGCCGGTCGCATCGACGTCACGCGCCAGGGTCGCGGTGGCGTTGATGTCCTGCAGGCCGACCGCGCCGGCCAGGCCAACCTTGCCGGTTTCATCGGAGTACGCGGTCGCCGAGGTGTCCAGCGATGAGGTGTTGACCGCAGAGACGTTCACGCCACCGGCCTTCAGTACAGTCGCCGAGGCCTCGATGCTGGCAGTGGTGTTCACGTGAACATTGCTGATCGCCGCAGTGAAACCCGCTGCGGTGTTGTTGGTTGCGAACGACTGCGCGGCAACCTTCAACTGGGTATCGGCATCGGCCTTGACCGAGAGCACGCCGTCCGCCTTTACGCCTGCTCCGGAACGGATGATGGCATCGGTGGTGGCGTTGATCTGCGCGTAGGTTGCACCAAGGCTGAGATAGTGGGTTTCCGGCTGCGTCTTGGGGGTGCCATCGGGGTTGTTTACCGGATTGCCCTGGTCATCCAGCACCGGCACGTCCTTCTTCTCGTACGACTTGCCTGCCGCCGAGTTGTCGATCGACTGCACGGTACTGGCGTGCAGCGCGATGTCGCCCTTCTTGCCGGTAGCGCCAGCTGTCGCGGTGAGATCGGCATTGCCGTTGACCACCACCCGGGCGGTGCTGTTTGCACGCAGGAATGCGATCTGTCCACCCAATGCCTTGTCTGCACCAAGCTCGGCGGCGGTCTTCAGCAGGTCGCCAGCGGCACTGATGTCGACCAGGCTGTCCTGAACGTTCTGCAGGATGCCATCCGGCGTGTTGTCCGGGTTTTTATAACCCGAATCCACCTTGGCCAGCGCGGTCAACTCGATGTCATTGGCGACCAGACTGGCGCGCTTGCTGCTGTCGCAGCCAGCTTGCCCGGCTTCACACCCAATGGTGACCGTGGCGGTCGCATCCTTGCTCAGGGCCAGTCCGGTATCGACGATGGCGGCGGCACGCAGCTGGATCTGGCCATTGCCATTGTCCACCAACACGATCTTGGCGTCGTCGCCACCAGTATTCACTGCGACGTCATCACGCTGCAGGTTGAACGCGCCGTTCAAACTCTCGCCCTGCGGCACCTCGACCAGAATGGTGCCGGTCACATCGATCGCACGGGCTTGTACCCGCACACCGTTACTGGCGTTGATCCGCCCGTCGATGCTGACCGCGCCGTCGTTACTGATCTGCTCCGGGGTCAAGGTGCCGGCCATCAAGCGCTTCAACCCACCGCCCTCAGCGAGGATGTCGTCCATTACCTTGCTGGTCGGCGTTGCCACCGTCAACGAACCGACATTCAACACGCCGTTGCTCCCGACCACCATCCCCATCGGGTCGACGAAGAACACCCGGCCGCCGACCTTGTTCGTGCTTTCCAGCAGGCCGTTCAACGTGCCATCGATGTAGATCTTCGAATCCCATACCAGGTTGACCAGATTGTTCACCTGCGTGGAGTTGCCAGCCGTTGGCAATATCAGGTTCACCACTTCGTTCTGGGCAACGCTGAAGTCCTTGAAGGAGTTGAACGCAACGCCGTTCTTGATCGTCTTCGTCGTCACTGTAATGACGCCGCTGGCCGGAGGGCTTACCGTCGTGTCGGTCGTCTTGCCCGCCTCTGTCTGCACCCTGACAACGGAGTTCGCCGCCGTCGCCATCCCGTTGGGCAGTACCAACCCGAGTACCGAACTGATTGCCACCGCCAACCCTGCGGGACGCAGACGACTGTCAGCAGCCAAAGACGTCTTCAGGATTGCTTTGGACGTGGACGATGTATCGGTACGGTTCATGGCAGGCTCCAGGGTGCGCCGCTGCCAGGCGGCAGCACTCAGATAGGCGGATGCGCGACCGCTGATACGGCCGCGCATGGATCAACAGGTCGGGGGTAACGCGGGTGTCAGTGGGTGGCTGCAGGCGGTGCCTGCTTGTCCAGCGTTCGGCTCAGCAGCTCGACATTGCCAAGCGACAGCAGGTGGGCATAGATCCAGCCCAGGTCCCCGGACTTGGCCAGGTCCTGCAGCGCCTTGCCCTTGAGCTCGCGCAGCTTCTGCTCGTCAACCACGAAGAAGCCATCCAGCGAGAAGGTTTCACCGGCCGCGGTCTGCACGTTTACCTGCTTGGACACCAGCAGATCGTGCGCGACCAAGGCAGCCGTCAAGCTGCGGGTGCGGGCCAGATGCACCTGGTACTCCTGCAGGAATTCCAGCGCATTGGACAGCACCGCACTGTCATTGCCTTCTTCGTCGAACAGGGGCGCACCTTCATCACCGCCTTCCCGCAAACCTTCGAATGCCGCATCCAGGCAGACGGTGAAATCACTGCCCTGCCCATCCTGCTCGGCCAGCACGAACGGATAGCGACGCAGGAACGCCGGCACGTAGGCGCCCTCGGCCCAACGTCCTTCGGCGTCAACCATCAGGTTCTGCCCGCTGCGCAGGCCCAGCAGTGCGGCAGGCACCACGCTGTCAGCGCTGTTGCCCGCAAATACGATCGGATAGTCGCGCACGGCACGGGCGAACTCCACACAGGCCAGCGGCACGGAGTTGAGCCCAGAGGCAAATCGGAAGTCGCCGTCGTTGGCAACCACGCGGTGGTTGCGGTGTGCAACACGGTTCAACTGAACTGGACGGTCATAGATCAGCAGCTGCTTCATGGCGTTCCCCTGTAGTGGAAAAATTGATCCTCACTAGAAGAAACCGGGAAAAGCGTCCGCAACCAATCACGAATTGAAAAAAATTCTTTTCGTCGCCAGCGCCAATCTAAACAAATTTATGTTTGTGTAGCTTTCGTAAGACAGGACCGGCCAGCCGGAATAGTTACGACGGACAAGTAAAGTCCATGGATCGAGGACGTCACGGACCGGTTCAGAGATCGCGCCACCCCCAACCTTTCAGGCCTCAAGGCCAACCATAAATTCATATATATCAAATACTTGAAAACACCCCGCATGGCAGGTGCGCATCGCTCGCACATGTGACTCGGCGGGCCAAGAACCTACTCAATTGCTAACGCGGGCCTAGATTCTGCTCGGCCAGCAGCAGCAAGCCATCCAGCTTGCGGCGGTCCGGCGAACCGGCAACCTGTAGCCGGCCGATCAGCAACAGCACGCGCTGCAGCTCTTCCTTGGCCAGCCGCGCATGCCCCAACTGCAGCAATGATTCGGCAAGCGCCAGACTCGTCTCGACAACAGCAGCGCTGTCTTTACCCTGTTTGCTGCCTGCAAACTCCACCGCAGCCCTGCGCAAAGCCAGCGCTTGCTCACCCTCGCCCTGGCGCACTGCCAGATCAGCGCGGATACCCAGCAGCCGCAGTTGCAGTTCCTCCGCTGCCGGCGTATCCATCCGCTCGAGCAGTTGCCGTGCCTGTTCCAGCTGACCACTGCGCACATGCCAGTCAATCCGGTTCAAATGCGCCTGTACCCGTCCGGGGGCGTCAGCTGGCAAACTCTGGCTCAACCCCTTGTCAGCGTGTTCCAGCATCACGCCAGCTTCGCTCATCCGCCCATCCCGCATCAGCAGGCGCGCCAATTCGCTTTCAGCGCGCAGACTGGTAGGTGAGTCCTCGCCCAGCTTCTGTTTGCGGATCAACCAGGACTGTCGATACAACGCCTCGGCAGCGGCCAGCTCGCCGCGCAGCTCTTTCAGCGAGCCGTAGTTGAACAGGCCCATCGAGTACTCGACCGAGTCCTGCCCATCCAGGCGCGCGCTCAAGGCATTCCGCTTCTGGTAATGCAGCTCCGCCGCCGCGTAATCACCGGAGTCCCGATACAGGTCCGCCAAACCGTCGTACTGCACACGGACAAAGCTGTTCTCCGCGCCGTACAGCTCCAGCGCATAGCGCATACCTGACTGCAGCAGTGGCAAGGCCTGTTCGTACTTACCCTGCTCACGGAGTATCTGTGCCAGCCGCGTCTCGGCAGCCAACGCCAGGCTGGTGCGGCGGCCATGCAGATTGTCCAGCACCCGCCGAAACTCATGTTCTGCCGATGGCTGCCTTCCCCAGCGCAGGTACAGCAGACCTTTGTTGTACGACAACTCACTTGTCTCGGCGCTGACGTCCACATCCTTTACCTCCTGATACTGCGACGTCGCGCTGTTGAAGGCCGCTTCGGCCAGGTCAAAATGCTGCTGATTCAACAAGGCCAGGCCTTTGGCGCTGTACAAGCGCGCTTGCAGCACGGGCGGCGCTTTGCTGCCGATCAGATCCAGGCCCTGCGCAGCCAACTGCTGCCCCAGCTCTCCGTCACCATCCAGGGTCTTCTGCACGGACAGGTCCGCCAACACATTGGCAGCATCCAATGGTCGCGCCACACGCGGGTCCATGAAACCGCCGTAGGCCTGTTGCAACAGGGTATCGGCCTGATGCGACGCACCGGCATTCTGATAGGCAAGGCCAAGCACTGCGCGCATCCGCGCCAACTGCGCCGGCGCATCAGACAGATCACGTGCCACCTGCAATGTGGCCTTGTCCAGCAGTTGCCGCGAACTCAACTCCTCGGCGCCGCGTTCGGTGCGTAGAAACGGGTCGGCGGTTTCGAACATGCCAACCATGAAATTGCTGATCTGCTGCGCCACCACCGCTTCTTCCTGCGCCTGCCGCCGGGTCTCCCACAAACCGAACACGAACACCGCAAGCAGCGCGCTCATACCGACGCCAATCACCGTGCCCTGCCAGTTCCGACGCAGCGCTTTTCCGAGGTGATACAAGCGGCTGCCGTTGCGCGCAAGTACCGGCTGCATCTCCAGATAGCGGCGCAGGTCAGCCATCAAGGCTTCAACCGAGCGATAGCGCAGGGCGATGTCGCTGGCGCAGGCACGCGCAACAATGGCATCCAGATCGCCACGCAGGCGTCGCCGCCAGGGCAGATCAGCCGGTGTATTGGCACTGGGCGCAATCAATGCCTCGCCGGTGTTCTGCGCCTCGCGCATCGATGCTTGCGTGGACAGCAACTCCAGCAACATCACGCCAAGACTGTAGACATCGCTGGCCGCACCAACGGTATGCCCGGCGATCAACTCCGGGCTGGCGTAGCCCGGCGTGCAGTAGCCGGAGTCGCGTTTGTCACGCGCCTCGTTGAGCAGTCGTGCCAGACCAAAGTCCAACAGCACCGGCTGGCCATTGGCCTGCACCAGCACGTTGGGTGGCTTTAGATCGCAGTGCAGCACCAACTGCTCGTGTGCCGACTGCACGATGCTGCAGATTTCCAGGAACAGCGTAAGCCGTTGCTGCAGTCCCAAGGCCTGCTCGCTGCACCAACGATCCAGCGGCACACCGTCGATGTACTCCATCACCAGATAGGGATGCCCATCCGGCGTGGTACCGCCATCGTAAAGACGCGCGACATTGGGTAGCTGCAGGCCGGCCAGCACCTGCCGCTCGGCGCCAAGCAGCTCCACCTCGGTGGCGCCCGGCATGCCATGCAACAGCTTGATTGCAACCGTACGCTGGTAGAGACCGTCGGCACGCTCGGCCTTGAACACGGTACCCATGCCACCGTGTGCGATGCGCTCGGTCAGCCGCCATGGCCCGAGCCGCTCACCCACACCCAGTTCCGGTGCCAGGGCGCGTGCCAGTGCAGTGTCCAGACGGTTGCTGACGCGGCTGAGACCCAGGGTCTGCGAGCGCAGCAGCTGCAGTACTTCCTCGCGGACCGCAGGGTCGTCACTGCCCGTGCCCAGCGCCTGCTGCCATTGCTCGCGCGGCAGCTCACAGATGGCATCAAACAGCTCACGAACCTGCCGCCAACGCTCGTCCCCCACTACCATGCC
The DNA here is from genome assembly GCF_056760175.1 of Stenotrophomonas sp. STEN021. NCBI lineage: Bacteria > Pseudomonadati > Pseudomonadota > Gammaproteobacteria > Lysobacterales > Lysobacteraceae > Stenotrophomonas > Stenotrophomonas sp. STEN021. The sequence goes on from NZ_JBRREH010000006.1 coordinate 73,714, forward strand.
CCCTTCATCGCTGCTCAGCGCAGCTGCCGGTTCAACCAGGCCCGCGCAAAGCGCAGGTCGCGGTCAACCGTGGGCGCGGACACGTCCAGCACCAGCGCGATCTCATCGCGGCTCATACCGCCGAAGTAGGTCAATTCAATGGTGCTCGCTGCACGCGGCTCGCGTTCGGCCAATTGATTCAATGCCTGATGCAAAGCCAGCACGTCGTAACCGATGGCCGCATCGTCCGGCACTTGATCGGCGTAGGACAACGTCAACTGCTCGGCATTGCCACCGCGCTTGCCTGCAGCCCGCGCGCGCAGGTGGTCGACCAGCACCGAGCGCATCTTCAGCGCGGCGATGGCGACAAAGTGGGTGCGGTCCTTATAGTCCGCGTCGGTACCGAGCAGCCGCATCAGCGATTCGTTGACCAGCGCGGCCGGCTGCAAGGTGCCATTGGTCTGCTGCGACAAGCGGTTGCGGGCGATCAGCATCAAATCCGAGTACAAGGCTTCGAACAGGTGCTCGCGCGCACCCATGTCGCCCTGTTGCCATCGGTGCAGTAACTGCGTGATCTGCTTGCTCAACCCTGTCCCCAATGCCTGGACGTCCGTCAGGACAACCGCCGCTGCATCCCACATAGTAGGACCAGACCCGGTTAGTTCCAACCTGCTGGCCGCGGCCCCTCACTGCCGCGGTGGCCGGCTGCTTCGCCAAGGACAACCAAACAAGGTGGCACCCAGTCACATCGCGCTGGGGCCATGTGATGCCCATTCCTTTTTTCCGCCGGACGCCGATCAGGCCAGGCAAAGAACAAGGGCGAAAGAATTCAACCTGAACAAAACCTTGACAAAGGCCTCGACTGCACCGGAATCTGCGCGACTTCGCGCAAGACAAGCGCTTCATCGGCGAATTCCATGCAGCAGGAAGTAACGCAGGGCGTGTGGGGGAAAAGCATTTTCATCGGCACACTGTTGGTGATGGCAGCGCAGGCAGCAATCGCACAGGCACGGCCTTTTGATCCAGGCGCACACAAAGGACCGCAGCACGGCACGCAGAACGAGCTTGCCGTGCTCGGCACCGCACATCTGGCCGCGTTGCCGGCGACCTTCGACCCTTCCACGCTCGCCCCGCTGATCGACCGCCTGGCGGCGTGGCAACCGCAGGCAATCGCCGTCGAGACAGTCTCGGGACAGCAATGCGACATGTTGCGCCGCTACCCTGCCCGTTACGCGTTGACGGTCAATGATTACTGCCCCGACCTGTCGGCAGCTGCAAAGGCGACCGGACTGGACGTGGCAGCGGCGACAGCGGCCGCCGAGGCAATGCTGGCAAATTGGCCAGCACAACCAACGGCCGCCCAGCGTCGTGAACTGGCAGCCAAGTTCCTGGCCGCCGGAGAACATGATTCCGCTCTTGTCCAATGGCTGCACCTGCCTGCGCCAGAGCGGCGTGCGGAGGGCAGCTTGAACCGGGAATTGGTGGAGGCGCTGGAAGCACTGCGCAGCAGTCGCAATGAAAACACGCTGATCGCTGCAACGCTGGCGGTGCGCTTGGGCCATCAACGCCTGTGGCCGATGGACGATCACAGCGCCGACCGCTATGGCCCGGACCCCAAGGCCTACGTGAAGGCGATACGCCAGGCGTGGGACAACCCTGCCAGCAAGCAACGAGCAGCGCAGCACAGCAGCCTGGAAACCCAACTCGACACGCCGGAGCACGCGCTGGCGATGTATCGGCGTGACAACGGCCCGGACATCGCCCCTGCTGCGTTCGAAAGCGACTACGGTGCCGCGCTGGAAGAACCATCCCCACAGGGCTACGGGCGCATGTATGTCACATCCTGGGAAACCCGCAATCTGCGCATGGCCGCCAACATTCGCGACCTGATGGGAGCACGCCCTGGAATGCGCACCCTCGTGCTGGTTGGTGCCTCGCACAAGGCGTATCTGGATGCGTACCTTGAGCAGATGCACGATGTGCGGATCGTCGATGTCCAGCAGACCCTGCTGAAGTAACGCACAAAGGCCGCGGCTGGAGCCGCGGCCTTGCCGGCATCACCGCAGCCCGGGTAAGCGCAGCGCGCCCCGGGCTTCTCAGCAGCAGCCTTCAAGGTCACAGGATTCCCATCTCCCGGTGTACTGGGCTTACCCGCGCTACGCTCGACCTGCCAGTCCAGGCCGCTTACGGAGCAGTCCCTATTCTGCGGGCAACAAAAAAGGCTCCGGATCGCTCCGAAGCCTTGGCAATGCTGGTGGGCCGTGAAGGATTCGAACCTTCGACCAAAAGATTAAAAGTCTTCTGCTCTACCGACTGAGCTAACGGCCCAAACAAAGACCCGGCCGTAGCCGGGGCGCGTATTCTAACGCAATAAACGCAAAAACAACATCATGCGTAATGGGTGGGATCGGCCATGCCGGCGGCAGTGAAGCCATCGGCGCGCAGCTGGCAGGCATCGCAATGGCCGCAGGCCTTGCCGTCCATATCGGCCTGGTAGCAGGACACGGTCAAACCGAAGTCCACGCCCAGCCGCTGCCCTTCCAGTGCGATCTGCGCCTTGCTCAGGTACTGCAGCGGTGCGTGCACGCGGATGCCGGCGCCTTCCACGCCCGCCTTGGTGGCCAGATTTGCCAGTGCCTGGAAGGCAGCGATGAATTCCGGGCGGCAGTCCGGGTAGCCGGAATAATCCACCGCGTTGACGCCGCAGAAGATGTCATTGGCACCCAGCACCTCGGCCCAGCCCAGCGCCAGTGACAGCATGATGGTGTTGCGTGCTGGCACATAGGTAACGGGAATGGTGTCCCCGGCGCCGGCCTCCGGCACGTTGATGTCATCGGTAAGCGCAGAGCCGCCGATGCTGCGCAGGTCGACCGCGACCACTTTGTGTCCAGCCACGCCCAAGGCGGCGGCCACGCGGGCGGCGGCTTCCAGTTCGGAGGTGTGGCGCTGGCCGTAGCGCACGCTCATGGCATGCACTTCGAAGCCCTGTTCCTGGGCGATGGCGACGACGGCGGCTGAGTCCATGCCGCCGGAAAGAAGCACGACTGCTTTCTTCTTCATGGTGATGATCCGGTTGGGGGAGGAAAGCCAGCACGCTGTCCCGCGCCGGGGTAAACAATTGACGGGTACGTCGCCGGCTCAATAGCCCGGGGCGTCGTCCCACAACAACTTGTGCAACTGCATCTGGAAGCGCACCGGCAGACGATCGGCGACGATCCAGTCGGCCAGTTCGCGCGGACTGACCTGCGACTTGCTAGGCGAGAACAACACCATGCAACGCTCAGGCAAGCGGTGCTCGCTGAGCATGGATTTGGCCCACTCGTAGTCGCCGCGGCTGCAGATCACGAACTTGAGCTGGTCACGGGCGGTGAGCAGTGGAATGTTCTCCAGCCGGTTGCGCGCCATTTCCGCCGAATCCGGCGTCTTCAGGTCCACTACCCGCGATACGCGAGGATCGACCTCGGCAATATCCAACGCACCCGAGGTTTCCAGCGAGACATCCAAGCCGGCATCGCAGAGCTTCTGCAGCAGGATCAGGCAGCGCTTCTGCGCCAGCGGCTCACCACCGGTCACGCAGACATGGCGTACGCCTTGCTTGAGCACTTCGGCGACGATATCGTCGATGTCCCACCACTCGCCGCCGTGGAAGGCGTAGGCGGTATCGCAGTACTGGCAACGCAACGGACAACCGGTCAGGCGCACGAACACGGTCGGCCAGCCGACGCTATCGGCCTCGCCTTGCAGGGACAGGAAAATTTCGGTGATCTTCAGTCGCGGCAACGGCGACTGCACGATCTCGCTGGGAACAGCGGCGCTCGGAGAATTCATAGTCATCAGCCGCACCATCGGTGCGGCACCACATCAACGCAGTTGCTGGCCGAGCCGGATCGACTGCAGTCGGTCCTGGGCGGTGCGGGCCGCATCACTGCCGGGAAAACGGGAAATAACCTGTTCCAGGGTCTGCTGTGCCTGGGCACTGTTGCCCTCACCAAACTGCGACAGGCCAAGCTTCAGCAAACCGCCGGCGGCCTTGTCGTGGGTGGGATAGCGGGCAACCAGATCGCTGAACTGTGCCTCAGCCATCTTGAAGTTACGCGTTGCGTAAAAGCTCTCACCCAGCCAATACAGCGCATTGGGGGTGTAAGCAGCATTCGGGTACAACTCAAGGAAGCTCTGGAACAACTGCGCCGAGTCGGCGTAGTTGCCGGCTTTCAACGCGTCGAACGCGACGTTGTAGGCTGCGCGCTCATCACCGGCCGAAGCCAGTGTACCGGCGTCGCCACGTACGGTCGGCGGGCGTTCGGCAGCAGCCGCTGTCGGCTTTGTGGCCGCAGCGGCGGGCGTCACCGCGCCAGTGGCAGGAGCTGCCGGAGTGCCAGCACCGCCTTCAAGGCGATTGAGGCGACCGTCCAGGTCCAGGTACTGATCGCGATTGCGCTGCTTCAGCTGTTCGTTCTCGTGCTGAAGCTGCTCGATCGTGCCCTGCAGCGCCTGCATTTCAGTACGCAGCTGCTGCAGCTGATTGAGCATGTCGGTGTTGGCCTGACTGTTGTTGACCTGCGTTTCCAGCACGCCAACACGGTCCGCCAGACTTGCACGCTGTGCATACGCGGGCGCGGGGGCGCACCCCGGCGGGCCCCACACCCACCTACACATTAGTGGAGGAGGAGTCGGCAGATATGCGGGGTTGGGACTAATTGACGCCCCCGCTAGTGCGGCCAG
>NZ_JBRREH010000007.1:0-76617 GCF_056760175.1 Stenotrophomonas sp. STEN021
TTCGCCCCCCACACTCAAGTTGTGGGGGGGTTTTGAATATAAAAAACCCCCCCCCAACCGCGGGGTTTTTTTGTGGGTTTTTTGTGGGGGGCCGGGTCCCCCGGCGAAGCTGGTACATCATCAGATGACGATGCATCCCGCTGCTGCAGCATTGCCAGCTTCGCAGCTTACGCCGCTCCTACAAGCCTGCGGCTAGCTACTTGTACGGGAGCTGCATCACCGCAGCGGGGTTTTACCCCTCCCCAACCCTCCCCTTGCCTTCGGCAAAGGGAGGGAGCCAAGCTCAGCGCAGCTCGATTCCAATGGCAGCTGCCGCATCACGCGCAATCGCGCGGGCCTGGTCCACGTCGGCGGCGCGGGCAAGGGTCACGCCGACGCGGCGCTGGCCCTGCACCATCGGCTTGCCGAACAGGCGCAGTGCCGAATCCGGATGGATCAGTGCTTCGGCCACATTGCTGAAGAACGGCACACCATTACCCTGCGCCAGCATCGCGCACGACGCCGATGCACCGTTGTGGCGAATGTTCGGGATAGGCAGGCCAAGAATGGCGCGTGCATGCAGGGCGAACTCACTCAGTTCCTGCGATACCAGCGTAACAAGGCCTGTGTCATGCGGCCGCGGCGACACCTCGCTGAACCACACCGCGTCGCCTTTCACGAACAGCTCGACACCGAACAGACCCCAGCCACCTAGGTCATCGGTAATGGCACGGGCAATCTGCTGCGCGCCTTCCAGTGCCTTTGCCGACATCGCCTGCGGCTGCCAGCTTTCGCGGTAGTCGCCGTCTTTCTGCAGATGGCCAACTGGATCGCAGAACGCCGTGCCGCCAGCGTGGCGCACGGTCAGCAGGGTGATTTCATAATCAAAGTCGATGAAGCCTTCGACGATGCAACGGCCGGCACCGGCGCGGCCACCGGTCTGCGCGTATTCCCAGGCAGGGCCGATGTCGGCCTCGCTGCGCAGCGTGCTCTGCCCCTTGCCCGAGGACGACATCACTGGCTTGACCACGCAGGGCAGGCCGATGGCCGCCACCGCGTCGCGGTACTCGGCTTCGGTATCGACGAAGCGATAGGGTGAGGTCGGCAGGCCCAGGCTTTCCGCAGCCAGGCGGCGGATGCCTTCGCGATCCATGGTCAACCGTGCGGCGCGCGCGGTCGGGATCACCCGCAAGCCCTGCTCGGCTTCCAGCTGCACCAGGGTTTCGGTATGGATCGCCTCGATCTCCGGCACCACCAGATGCGGCCGCTCCTGCGCGATCAAGGCCTTCAGCGCGGCCGGGTCGAGCATGTCCAATACGTGGCTGCGATGCGCCACCTGCATGGCCGGGGCGTTGGCGTAGCGGTCGGCAGCGATCACTTCCACCCCGAAACGCTGCAGTTCGATCGCCACTTCCTTGCCCAGTTCGCCCGAACCAAGCAGCAGGACGCGGGTGGCGGATGGGGACAACGGGGTACCGAGGGTGATCATCAGGCAGGTCCGGGGGCGCAAAAGAGGGTGCCTATTCTAGGCAAGCCGGATCGCCGGCGGGGGAGCCCGGGCATGCGCAGCGTTCCCCGGGAGCAAGCGGAATGAGCCTGGCATTGGCCTGCCCGCTCACCCTGGCTGCAGGTTGCGGCACCCACCGAGGGGGGCCGCCAGAATCGCTTGCATGTTGATATCAATTTGATACCTTTAATTCCAACTACCACGGAAGATGTGCCATGAAAGAGAAGTCCATCGGTTCCATGACCGGCATTCCAACCCTGCTTGGCACCCTCGCGATGATGCTTGCGGGCACCATCGCAATCATTGCTGCGATCGTAGTCACCAAGAATGGCACCGGTGGTGGCGGGCCGATGGCGATCGGCGGCATCGTGCTGGTGATCGTCGGCATCTTCCTCAGCTGCGGCCTGTACATGGTCCAGCCCAACCAGGTGGCCGTGATCAGCCTGTTCGGCAAATACGTCGGTACGGTCAAGGAAAACGGCCTGCGCTGGAACAACCCGTTCTTCAGCAAGCGCTCCGTCAGCCAGCGCGTGCGCAACTTCGAAAGCGGCAAGCTCAAGGTCAATGAACTGGACGGCTCGCCGATCGAGATCGCCGCAGTCATCGTCTGGCAGGTGGTCGACGCGTCCGAAGCGGTCTACAACGTCGACGACTATGAAAGCTTCGTCCACATCCAGTCCGAATCGGCGCTGCGTGCGATGGCCACCAGCTATCCCTATGACCAGCACACCGATGGCCAGCTGGCACTGCGCAGCCATGCCGCCGAGATCTCCCAGCACCTGAAGGACGAACTGGCCGAGCGTCTGGCCGATGCTGGCGTGCAGGTGCTTGATGCGCGCATCAGCCACCTCGCCTATGCACCGGAGATCGCCCAGGCCATGCTGCAGCGTCAGCAGGCCAGCGCGGTGATCGCCGCACGCACGCAGATCGTTGCCGGGGCCGTCGGCATGGTGGAAATGGCGCTGCTGGAACTGCAGAAGAACGCCGTCGTCACCCTCGACGAAGAACGCAAGGCGCACATGGTCAGCAACCTGCTGACCGTGCTGTGCTCGGACCGCGGCACCCAGCCGATCGTCAATGCCGGCTCGCTGTACTGAACAACGTAATGAGGTAATCGTAGTGAATGTTTTTGCCCCCCTGATCATCGCCGCCACCGGCATCCCTGCACTGTGCTTCGCGGTGTGGAGTGGACGCCCGGGCACCGCCCACGCACGCGGGCTGGGCCTGCGCTGGGCCTTGATCGCGCTGTGCATGTTCGTGGCTGCAACCGGCGTCTACCTGGCCGGTGACAACCGCAATATCGCCTACGGCGTGATCATCGCGCTGGTAGTGGCGGTCAATGCGCTGGGCATTTCGTTGGTGCTGCACCTACGTCGCGGCAACAACGGAGCACCCCGCCGGTGAGCGAGAAGAAGGCCTATCCGCTGCGCATCAACGCTGATGTCCTGGCCGCGACCCAGCGCTGGGCCGATGACGAGCTGCGCAGCCTCAACGCGCAGATCGAGTACGTGATCCGCGACGCCCTGCGCAAGGCGGGGCGCCTACCCAAACCTGATAAAGAACCCAAGGAAGAGCCATGAACACGCAGTGGAAATACCTGGTCGTCGAACTGAAAACCACCCTGATGGGCAGCTTCAAAATGGAGGCACTGCAGGAAGAGCTGGATAGGCAAGGCCGGCTTGGCTGGGAACTCGTCAACGTGGTTCATGCCACACCGACGGTTTCCAGCCCAACCCTGATCTTCAAAAAGGCCCAGTGATGAAAGCCCTGGGCGGATGGCTCATGGCAGCGGCTCTTTCCCTCCCCGGCAGCGTCCAGGCCGCCGATCCAGCCACCTTGGCCAATCAGCTGTTGGACCGGCTTGATGCCGGCCAGTATTCGGCGGCCGAAGCGGATTTTTCAGCGCAGATGCAAGCGGCGGTACCCGCTGACAAACTCAAGGCAGTCTGGGAATCCCTGCCCGCGCAGATGGGCGCAGCCGGTCCACGTGGCGAAGCTGCAACCACCGAAGCCGACGGCTTCCGCATCGTCGTCATTCCACTGCGCTACGCCAACGGCGCACTGCAGGCACGCATCGTGCTGGACAAGGACGACAAGGTTGCCGGCTTCCTGCTGCAGCCCTCAGCAGCTGCACCGGCGCCACCGCCTGCAGCTGACGCCGGCCTCATCGAACAGGAGTTCAACGTACCAGCCAGTGGCAGCGCCAGCGCGCCACTGCCAGGCACATTGACGCTGCCAAAGGGCAAAGGCCCCTTCCCCGCGATCATATTGGTGCACGGCTCCGGCCCGCAGGACCGCGATGAAACCATCGGCCCCAACCGTCCGTTCCTGGACATCGCGCGCGGACTGGCAGCACAGGGCATCGCCGTACTGCGCTATGAAAAGCGCAGTCACGCGCGACCGCAGGATTTCAAAGGCAGCTTCAGCATCGATGACGAGACCACCGACGATGCGGTCGCTGCAGTAAACGCATTGGCAACCAACGCCAACATCGACCCTCGACACGTCTACCTGCTCGGCCACAGCCAAGGTGGTTTGCTCGCTGGACGCATCGCCAAGGCCGCCAATGGCAGGCTGGCTGGACTGGTGCTGCTGGCCGCACCAGCGCGCCCCATCCTCGACCTGCTGGCCGAACAGAACCGCTATATGCTCGGCCTGGACGGCACGATCAGCGCCGAGGACCAAGCCCAACTCACCGCACTGGATGCAGCCATCGCGGCCGTGCGCAGCAATCCGGAGGCACGACTGATGGAAGTCCCCGGTCGTTTCTGGCAACAGCTGGAAAGCGTGGACCCCGTTGCCGATGCGCGTGACAGCAAGTTGCCGGTGCTGTTGTTGCAGGGCGGCCGTGACTTCCAGGTCGTCGATGCCGATTGGCAGCTGTGGAACAAGGGGCTGCAAGGCGAGCGCTACCGTTTCCGCCATTACCCGGCACTCAACCATCTCGGCATCGCCGGTGAAGGCAAGGGCTCACTGGAAGAATATGCGCGCCCGGGCCACGTCGATGCAGAACTGATCAACGACATCGCGCAATGGATCAAGGCGCAGCGATGAGCGGCCGCAATGCCACGTCAATGGAGACAAAAACGTTCATCGTCGCCAAACCAACCAGCTCACTCCTGCTCTGGTTATGGGCGCCCATGCTGTTGGTGCTCAGCATCGATCCGCTCATCAGGGTGTTCGCCGGCAAGCCACCGTTCCAGGCGACATTCGCTTCCTGGGGCGGCTGGTTGGTACTGTCCGTGGTTGGCACAGCGCTGACCCTGGCCTACCGGCGACGCGAACTGCGCGTTGAACCGAAGCAATTGACCATCGCCGCCACCATGTACACCCGGCGCGTCCCGCTGAGTTCAATGTGGCTGGATCGCGCGCGCGTGGTCAATTTCGCCGAGAACCCCGACTTCAAGCCCGGCGGGAAATCCAACGGCTTCCAGTTCCCCGGTTTCCGCGCCGGCCACTTCCATATGAAGGGCGGCGGCAAGGCCTTCTGCCTGATCACCGACGACAGCCGCGTGCTGGTGATCCCGCTGCGCGACGGCAACAGTGTGCTGATCAGCCCCGAGCAGCCGCGCGCGCTGCTGGATGAACTCAGGCGACTGGCCGACGACGACGCACGGGCCTAAGCTGGACGCATGCGCAACGCTCCCCACATCCTGCTCAACACGCCCGACATCGAGATCTGGCCCGGCGGCCTGCTGCGTGCACGCAGCAGTGACGATGCACGCGTACTGGCCCGGGCAACGCAGGTACTGCGTCGCAAGTGCGATGGTCGCTATCTGGCCGCACAACTGCGCGCTGGACTGATGCCACTGGTGACCCGGCTGGCGGACGAACCCGGCATCGACTTTGCGTTGACCGCACTGGACGCCCTGCGCACGCGGCCCTCCCGTATTCCAGCACCGAGCAGCAGCCTGCCCTTGCATCAGCTGCACCTGCGACTGCAGCAACTGGATCTGGACGCCGATGCCTATGCCGCGCGCACCGGTTTGTCGCTGGTCGCCGAACCGGCGCATCTGCGCCTGGCCGGTTTTGATCGTTACCGCCGTCCGCTCTGGCTGACCGGCGCTGCAGCGCGCGGCTGGCAACGCATGCAGCAGGCAGCCGCCATTGATGGTGTCGCGCTGGATGCGATTTCCGGCTACCGCAGCCACGACTATCAACTCGGTATTTTTGAACGCAAGCTGGCACGCGGCCTGAGCGTGGACGAGATCCTCACCGTCAACGCTGCACCCGGCTACAGCGAACACCACGGCGGTGACGCACTGGACATCAGCACACCGGGCGAGCCGCCTGCCGAAGAATCCTTCGAGCAGACTGCCGGGTTCGCCTGGCTGCAGCGGAACGCAGCACGCTTCGGCTTTCACATGAGTTACCCGCGCGACAACCCACACGGCATCGTCTACGAGCCCTGGCACTGGTGTTATCGCAGCGCTTCGGACTTGTAGGAGCGGCGTAAGCCGCGAAGCTGACGCAACCGGGCTGCCGGGCAAAATCGCAATCAAGGCAAACATCCGGCCCAACGCTGAGACAGACTTGGCCAAGCAGGCAGCAATTCAGACCCGATGCCCCAACTGGCTTCGCGGCTTACGCCGCTCCTACAAAAGAGCAGCTCCCACAACGTTGCCGTTTAGTCCTGCGAACGATTGGTTTTCTGCTTCGGCTCGGCACTGAAGTCGGCGATGCGCCACAAATACAGGCTGGCCCAGGTGCGGTACGGGCCCCAGCGCTCGCCACGCTCGGCCAGGGCCTTGGGCGCGAGCATCGTCTCGCTGCCATCCACACGCTGGGCACCCTTGCGGATACCCAGGTCATCGACCGGCAGGATGTCCGGCCGACCGAGGCGGAACATCAGCATCATCTCAACAGTCCAACGGCCGATGCCGCGCACCGCCACCAGGGCATCGACGATGGACTGGTGATGCATCACCGACATCCGCCGCAGATTCGGCAACTCCCCCGCGCGCTCGCGCCGGGCCAGGTCGCGCAGGGCCAAGGCCTTGTTGCCGGATACACCACAGGCGCGCAGCCCCGGGTCATCAATCAGATCGAGGCTTGCCGCGTGCAGACGCTTGCTGCCAACTGCGGTTTCCACGCGTCCAACTATCGTCGAGGCGGCCTTGCCACTGAGTTGCTGGAACAGGATCGCACGCGCCAATGCATCTACCGGGTCGAACGAACGTGCCCAGCCTTGCGGCGCTGGCAACGGCCCAACCCGCCGCATCCAACTGGCCAGACGCTTGTCCACCCGCTGCAGGTGCGCCTGCGCAGCATCAATATCAAAGCCGCGTCGATAGCGGGGCATCGCTCAGCGACGCAGGGCACTGAGCGCCAGCAGCACCCAACCGCCCATCAAGGTGATGCCGCCGGCCGGTGCCAGCGTCGTCGGCCAATGCATCAGCACATTGCCAACCAGGCTACCGGAGAACAACAAGGTCCCCAACAGCAATACATACAAGGAACCCCGCCCCAACTGGTTTACCGAAGATGCCCCCAATCCCACCAGCACCACGCCGTGGCCAAACGCATACAAGGCCGCGGTATTCAGATGCGACTGCGCCAGCGGCTCACTCACACCATGTGAGGCATACGCCGACAGCCCGATCGCCGCCGCCGCCAACAGACCACCACAGAACGCAAGAAACGAAGGTTTACGCGCCCGCCGCTCCACTCCCAACATCTCGCTCTCCCATCAATCCTGCAAACACTGTCCATAAAAAAAACGCGCCGCTGGAAGCGACGCGTTTTCTCGATCAGATCATCGTCAACAACCCGATGATTACTTGACCGCCCAGTAGAGGTCGTAGGAACCATCAACGGTGAAGGCCTTGGCCACGCCACCCTTCCACGACTCATACGGACGATCAACAACTTCGTTGCCGGTGGTGGTAGCCCATGCACGCAGGCCGTTGCGGGCCAGGTCCAGGCCAGCCATATGGCCGGTGTAGGAAGCAAATGCCGAACGGTGGGCCGGAGCGTGCACGTAGGTCACCGGGTTGCCCGCGGGAACCTTGACACTCAGCTCAGGCGCATCGCCCGCAGCAACCGGTGCAGCGGCAACAGCCGGAGCAGCAGCTTCGCCGTCCTTCTTGTCGGCAGCCGGCGCAGCGGCAGTGCCCTTGCGAACCGGCAGCGCCACGTCGAAGGCGTACTTTTCAGCGCCGAAATCGGTGGTCACGATACGCACAGGACCAGCAGCAACCAGGCCATTGGCGTCCATCGCACGCTTGATCCATTCCATGTTGTCGTCAATGGACTTCTGGATGGCATCGTTGTTGCGGTCGATGTTACCGGCGTTCACCACCAGCAGGTTTTCTGCCGGCACCTGGATGACCTTCAGGTCAGTCAGCGGTGCTTCGGGGGCGGCGTAGTCAACGTTCGGCACCGAGGCCAGCATGTTGGCCATGCGCGACAGACCCAGCTTCAGGTCGTCACCGATGTGACGGCTGACATACAGGCCGGCATAACGACCAAACAGGTCGAAACCGTACTTGACGCTGTAGTCCTGGGTAATCTTGACGTTGCGGTCGTTCTTGCCGGTCGGCTCGAGGGTGAACGAGGTCACCTTGTCGCTGCCGCGGGTCGGGTCTTCGATGGCAATCACGACGCGCTTGTTCTTCTCGCTATCGGTGATTTCCCAGCTGCCCTGCCCCAGGTCCTTGGAGGCATAGTCCATGCGGGCGCCCTTGCCGGCGTCCGGGCCGCTGAACTTCAGCTCCACGGCCTTGTCGCGCAGCACAAGCGGATTCCAATCCTTGAAGCGGCGCAGGCTGTTGACCGTGTCATACACGATCGTCATCTTGCGGTTGGTTTCGATGCTTTCGGTAATGTGGCGCTCGCCCGGCAGACATACGCCAATGAGGACAAACAGGCCAGCCACGATCCCCAAAGCGATCAGGAACTCGATAATACGGGTCATTCAGGAGTCTCCGGGGCCGATCCCACGGCCGGGTTGATTTGAAGGGAAGCCCCCATCCTAGCAGGCTTTCCGCAGGTTGTTCAGCACATTTGGCGCACCGGTTTCCATTACCAGAATGCGCTATCTCAATCGATAGGCCGCAGGGTAGCGTATCAACCACCAACCCTACGCGCCTTCAGCCGATAGCTTGGACTGCACTTCGTCCGTAGCGGCGCCATTTTCCACCGTTCAGGGTGTCCAGCACCAGTACCGCAGGCAACTTTTCACACGTCCTCCACGGCAGGACCGCGCCCTACGGAACCGTATGCACCCGGTCCGTGAGGAGCCGCCGCACCCACCTCAGACCAGCTGCAGTTCGAAGGCCTTGAGCACGGCACGGGTCCTGTCGCGCACGCCCAGCTTGGAAAGAATATTGGAAACGTGGTTCTTGATGGTGCCCTCGGCCACGCCCAGGGAGTTGGCGATCTCCTTGTTGGAGAAGCCACTGGCCATCAGCCGCAGGATCTCGGTCTCGCGGTCGGTCAGCGGGTCTGGCCGGTCCAGGCTCACGAACTCATTGCGCATGTGTTCCAGCCCCGACAGCAGGCGCTGGGTTACGGCCGGCTGTACCAGCGAGCCACCATTGGCCACGGTGCGGATCGCGCCAACAAGCTGCTCCAGGGTCACATCCTTGAGCAGATAGCCTTTGGCACCGGCCTTGAGCCCGGCCAGCACCAGTTGGTCATCGTCAAAGGTGGTCAGGATGATCGAGGGCGGCAGCGTGCCGGCACGGCTCAGCGTCTGCAGCGCCTCCAGCCCGGACATCACCGGCATGCGCATATCCATCAGCACCACATCGGGCTGCACCTGCGGAATCATTTCCACCGCCTGGCGGCCATCGATGGCCTCGGCCACTACTTCGATACCGTCATCCAGCGCCAGCAGCGAACGGATGCCCTGCCGTACCAGGGTTTGGTCGTCGACCAGACAGACACGGATCATCAATTCACTCCTTGCGGCCCCGAGGCCAACATCATATTGGTAACCAGCGGCAGGCTGGCGCGAAGACGGAAACCCTCGCCACTTCGTGCAGATACGTCCAGCACACCCCCGTACTGCGCCAGCCGCTCACGCATGCCGCGCAAACCATTGCCCGGCATTATTTCCTCAAATTCGCCGCCGATGCCGTCGTCATAGGCGCTGATGACTACCTGGGCAGCATCCCGCTCCACCTTGATCCACAGATTGCGGGCGCCGGCGTGGCGCACCGCATTGGTGATGATTTCCTGTGTACAGCGCAGCAGCACGTGGGCGCGCTCGGGATCTTCAACACTGAACGGGTCATCGATCTGCAGGTGGATATCCAGCGATGGCACCCGTTCGGTCAGTGGCCGCAGCGCCGCCGTCAGGTCGATCGCCCCGCTCTCGCGCAGCTGGCTGACCGCCTCGCGCACGTCGGTCAGCAACAGCTTGGCCAGGGTATGTGCCTGCCGCACATGTTCCTGCGCCTGCCCCTCGGTGATATGCCCGGCCACTTCCAGATTCAGGCTCAGCGCGGTCAGGTGATGGCCGAGCAGGTCGTGCAGCTCGCGGGAAATGCGGGTGCGCTCATTGACCCGGGCGCTTTCGGCCAGCAGCAGGCGGGTGGCGCGCAGCTCGGCATTCAAACGCCGCTGTTCCTCCCGCGCCTGGGTCTGCTGCCGCGCCACCAGGCTGGTGACAAAGATGAACATCGAGAAGCCGCCGTATAGCAGCGACTGCAGCAACGCCTCGAACAGCGGCAGGCCCAGGATCAGGTTATAGACTGGCAGCACCGCCAACTGGCTCAGCACCAGCCAGATCACACCCACCCAGCGGCTCAACAGCCACGGGATCACCCCGGCCGCGACCATCATCAGGATGCTGCCCAGGCCGGTGGCGGACAGATAGCTGACCACCAGCGCCGAAACCGTCAGCAGCAGCAGCGCCAAGCGGTCGTACCAGCTGGTATGGCCGGCGGCGTTGAGCCCGCGGGTCAGCCAGAAGTAGCAGCCACCGAAGGTCAGGTAGGCCACGAACAGCCAGATCGCCTCGCTGGCAGCCGGCTGCAACACGCCCTCCTCCGGTGCGTACTGGGTATAGACCAGGGGCAGGCTGACCAGGGCCCAGGTAAACAGGCCGGCCAGGCGGAGGACTCGGGTATGGCTGAGGTATCCCAACATGCGTGCATGGTAAGGACCCGGCCGCCCCAGCGCCCTCCCTCGGAAGTCATGCATGGCAACCTTCGCCGATGGCTCGCCCGGCTCGTGCCACCCATGCGATAATCGCGCCACAGCCCTCAGGGCCGACCGCGATACCCCACGGAGTCACAATGTCGATTGTTATCCGCGACGTGCGCGAGCACGAGCTCGATTCCGTCCTGGCACTGAACAACAACGCTGGTCTTGCGATTCTTCCGCTGGATGCAGCCAAGCTCCGCCGTTTCTACGAAACCGCCGAATATTTCCGGGTTGCCGAACGCGACGGCAACATGGCCGGTTTCCTGGTCGGCTACGGCAGCAACAGTGTCCATGACAGCTGCAACTTCGCCTGGTTCCAGCAGCGCTACCCCAGCTTCTTCTATATCGACCGCATCGTGGTGGCCAGCCGCCGCCGCGGCGGCGGTGTCGGCCGCGCGTTCTATGCCGATGCCCAGAGTTACGCTGAACTGCGCTACCCGCAGATGGCCTGCGAGGTCTTCCTCGACCACGGCGCCGATGCCGCCCTGCTGTTCCATGGCAGCTTCGGCTTCCGCGAGGTCGGCCAGAACACCATGCCCTCGGTCGATGTGCGGGCCAGCATGCTGCTCAAGGATCTGTGCAGCTACGAGTGGGTAAAAGAGACCTATGGCGACAACCTGCCCGACGTTCCCTGGGTAGGCAACACACGCCGGCTGCTGCAACAGCGGCCGACCGGAACCTGAGATGGCAGTGAATTTGGATTACGAACAAGCTGGTGAACTGAAAATCGGGCAGGTCGGCATTGCCAACCTGCGCATCCGCACCCTCGACGTGGAGCGCCTGGCCCAGGAAATGCGCGAACGCGTGGCGCGTGCGCCCAAGCTGTTCGGCCGCGCGGCAGTGATCCTGGATTTCGGCGGTTTGAGCCAATTGCCGGACCTGGCCACCGCCCAGCAGCTGGTCAGCGGCCTGCGCGACGCCGGTGTGTTGCCGGTAGCCCTGGCCTACGGCACCAGCGAGACAGAAACCCTGTCGCAGCAACTTGGCCTGCCGGTACTGGCCAAGTTCCGCGCCCAGTACGAACCCCTCGAAGCCGAACCTGCCGCCGCACCGGCAGCAGCCCCCAAACAAAGCAAACGTGCCGCCGCAGCAGCGCCCCCCGCCGCGCCAGCCGCCACCGACAGCGCTGCAGCGCAGCCCGGCAAGATGCAGCTGGGCACGGTACGCTCGGGCCAACAGCTCTACGCCGAGAACTGCGACCTGACCGTACTCTCAACAGTGGGTGCTGGCGCCGAAGTCATCGCCGACGGCAGCATCCATATCTACGGTACGCTGCGTGGCCGCGCATTGGCCGGTGCCCAGGGCAACACCAGCGCACGCATTTTCTGTCGCGACTTCCACGCTGAACTGGTCGCGATTGCAGGACGGTATAAGGTACTGGACGATATTCCGGACAATCTGCGCGGCAAGGCCGTGCAGGTGTGGCTGGAACAGGACCAGATCATGATTGCTGCGCTGGATTGACGCAGCTCACAACGACATTCAGGAGAGATCCTTTGGCTGAAATCATCGTAGTCACCTCCGGCAAGGGCGGCGTCGGCAAGACCACCTCCAGCGCCAGCATCGCCTGTGGCATCGCGCGGCGCGGCAAGAAAGTTGCCGTCATCGACTTCGACGTCGGCCTGCGCAACCTTGACCTGATCATGGGCTGCGAGCGCCGGGTGGTGTACGACTTCGTCAACGTCGTCCACGGTGAGGCCACGCTCAAGCAGGCCCTGATCAAGGACAAGCGTTTTGACAACCTGTTCGTGCTGGCTGCCTCGCAGACCCGCGACAAGGACGCCTTGAACAAGGAAGGCGTGGAAAAGGTCCTCAAGGACCTGGCCGCCGACGGCTTCGACTACATCATCTGCGACTCCCCGGCCGGCATCGAGAAGGGCGCGTTCCTGGCGATGTACTTCGCCGATCGCGCCGTTGTCGTGGTCAACCCGGAAGTCTCTTCGGTACGTGACTCGGACCGCATCATCGGCCTGCTCGACTCCAAGACCGCCAATGCCGAAGCCGGCAAGGCCGTGCCGGCCTATCTGCTGCTGACCCGCTACAGCCCCTCGCGCGTTGAAAGCGGCGAAATGCTGAGCATCACCGACGTGGAAGAAGTGCTGGGGCTCAAGGCCATCGGCGTCATTCCCGAATCCGGCGACGTGCTCAACGCCTCCAACAAGGGCGAACCGGTCATCCTGGACGCCGAGTCGCCGGCCGGTCAGGCCTATGAGGATGCCGTTGGTCGCATCCTGGGTGAAGAGCGCCCGATGCGCTTCACCACCGTGGAGAAGAAGGGCTTCTTCAGCAAGTTGTTTGGAGGATAAGCATGGGACTGCTCGACTTCCTGAGACAGAAGAAGACCACCGCCGAAACGGCGAAGAACCGCCTGCAGATCATCATCGCGCAGGAACGCAGCACCCGCGGCGGCCCGGACTACCTGCCGCTGCTGCAACGTGAGCTGCTGGAAGTGATCAAGAAGTACGTCAACATCGACGCCGACGCCGTCAAGGTGGACCTGGTCAAGGATGGCGCCAACGACGTGCTCGACATTTCCGTGGCCCTGCCCGACGACAAGTGATATCAGCCCGGCGGCCACGGCCGCCGGGACTCAAGTGCCCGTGAACGAACGCCCTGCCAACGAACCAACCCAGCCGGTCCTGTGCGTTGGCGATATCCAGTGGACCGACGCTGCGCATCTGCTCGCGCGCCATGGCCTGCGCCTGAATCATGTAGCCGCCGGTGAGAAGATTCCCGGCAGCTACTGGGGCGAACCCGAGGCCGGCATCATCGCCTGTGATGTCTATGTGCGCGACGACACGCCGGTGCATTCGATGCTGCACGAGTCCTGCCACCTGATCGTGCTGCCGCCCGAGCGACGTGCGCAGGTGCACACCGACGCCACCGACTCGGTACCCGAGGAAGACGCCACCTGCTACCTGCAGATCGTGCTGGCCGGGCAATTGCCGGGCGTAGGCAGCGCGCGGCTGATGGCCGACATGGACAGCTGGGGCTACACCTACCGGCTGGGTTCGACCCAAGCCTGGTTTGAGCAGGACGCCGACGATGCAAAGCGCTGGCTTATAGAGCGCGAGCTGCTGCCAGCGTGAGCCTGTAGTGCCGCGCCATGCTCGGCAGAAACCTTCCCGGTAAAGCCCCAGCGCAGCATGGCGGCGCTCTACGGGTAAAGCGCTCCTACCGCGGCCTTGAACTACTCATATCCAGGGTCACGCGGGTGCCGCGATCACGCTGCGAATGAATCTCCAACTGCCAACCGAGGTGATCGCATAGCCGCGCGATCAGGTCCAGGCCGATGCCTGCGCCCAGGTTGCGCTCCCCCTTGCTCATGCGCGCATAGACCTGCGCGACCTCTTCCGGGCTCATCCCATGGCCGGGGTCTTCAATGGTCAGCACGGCATCGGCCGAGACACCGACCCGCACCACGCCGCGATCACTGTTCTCGATGGCATTGCGCAGCAGATTGCCAACCGCCGCCTGCACCACCGCCATCGGCGCCAGTATCTGGCATGGCGCAAGCTCCACCAGCACAAGCTCCAGCTCCTTGCCTTTGGCAAGATGGCGATGATCCTCGGCGATCTCCGGCAGCAGCTCATCCAGCGCCATCAGTTCACTCATCGCAGCCAGCTTGGCCGGGTCACGCGCCAGCACCAGCAACAGCTGGATCAGCTGCTCCACGCCCGCAGCAGTGCTGCGCACCCGCTGCAATTGCTGGCGCGCACGCTCGGGCAAGCCCGGCTGCTCCAGCGCAAGTTCAGCAGCACCGCTGATAACGGCAATTGGGGTGCGCAACTCATGGCTGGCGGTACTGATGAAGGCCCGTTCGCGCTCGACGAAATGCTCGTTGCGCTGTAGGTAGTCGTTCAAGGCACCGGCAATCACTTCCAGTTCGGCACTACCACGCCTGTCCACCCGCACCTGCTGGCGGCGACGCTCCGGCCGCAGTTCGGCAATATCCTGCGCCAGCACCGACAACGGGCGCACCAACCGGTTCATGCCCACCCAGGCCATCAGCAAGGTCACCAACAACAGACCGATGCCGGCCAGCAGCGCCCAGCGGGTAACGAAGTGCTCCAACTCACCGAAGTCGGAGATATCCAGGGCCAGCACCACCCGGCCGAGATCAGTGGTATCGCGCACCATCACGGCCGCCTGCTTGCCATTGAGCAATGCGCCGTCATGCAGGCCAGGATGCAGTTGCGCAAGCTCCTCGGGAATCCCGCCGGGCTCGCTGCGCACGTAGAAATGCAGCGTATCCGAGTCCTGCCAATGGTAGGCAGGGTCCACCCGCATCTGGCCGATGATGCTGTCCAGCTCGGTGTTCAACAGCGAACGCCACACCGCGTGCTCGGCATGTTCGTGCACATAGTTGGCAGCACTGAACACGGCCAGCGTTATCAGCGCCACGTAGACCAACAACCAACCCAACAACTTGCGACGCAGGGTGCGGCGTTTCATTGCCCGTTTTCCCTTGCCGGTGCGGACAGGCGATAACCCACCCGCGGCAAGGTCTGCAGCAGCTTCTGTTCAAACGGCCCATCCACCGCGCGGCGCAATTCGTAGATATGCGAGCGCAGCATGTCGCCATCCGGTGGCTCATCACCCCATAAGGCGTACTCGAGCTGATTGCGGGTGACTGCGGCCGGGCTGGCGCGCATCAAAACTTCCAGCAACTTGCGGCAGGCCGGGTAGAGATGCAGCACCTGGCCGCCGCGGCGCGCCTCGAACGTGCCCATATCAAGACTCAGGTCGTGCACTTCCAGCAACTTGCGCGGATTGCGGCCACGCGTGCGTGCCAGCACCGCCTCAAGCCGCACCTCCAGCTCCGGCAGTGCAAACGGCTTGGTCAGGTAATCATCGGCACCGGCGCGGAAGCCGGCGATCTTGTCCGGCAGCTCGTCGCGGGCGGTGAGCATGATCACCGGCACCTCGGAGCGGAACTCCTCGCGCAGCTTGCGCAGTACCTCCGGCCCCTCCATGCGCGGCAGCATCCAGTCCAGCAGGATCGCGTCGTAGCTCTGGGTGCCGGCCAGGTGCAGGCCGGTGATGCCATCCGGGGCGACGTCCAGGGTGTGCCCACGCGCTTCGAAATAATCGAACAGGTTGGCGATCAGATTGCGATTGTCTTCGATGACCAGCAGCCGCATGCGGGCATGACCTTGCTGCCCCGGGCCGAGGCATTACCGACGTATCCTAGCGCCGCTGCCGTCGGATTGTCGTCGGAATGCCTCCCAAACCCGCAACGCAGTGTTCGCGGCAGGGTGGTTTCGACGCGTTTCCAACGTTGCCTGCGTCATCATCCTGCCAGCCTTTGAAACCGAGCCGCCTGTGCGCCCAAATCCACCATCTTCCTCCAGCACGAAACCATGGTTTGCCATCCTCATCGCGCTGGTCATCATCAGCCTGCTGGCCGGGCTTGGCATGCGCTCCCCTGCCCCACCTGACGAGCCGCGCTTCGTGCTGGCCGCGCGGCACATGGTGGAGACCGGGCAATGGCTGCTGCCGCACCGCGGCAGCGAGTTGTATGCGGAAAAGCCGGCCACCTTCATGTGGATCCAGGCAGCCACCTACAAGATCATCGGCGATTGGAACCTCTCGTTCCTGATTCCTTCCCTGCTGTCGGCCCTGCTCACGCTGTGGCTGACCTGGGACATGAGCCGGCGGCTGTGGAACCGGCAGATCGCCCGCTATGCGGTAGTCGGCCTGTTCGTCTGCATCCAGTTCGGGCTGATGGCCAAGCGCGCGCAGATCGACATGGTGCTGGTCGGCATGACCACGCTGGCCCTGTGGGGACTGGTGCGGCACCTGCTGCTTGGCCCGAACTGGTGGGCGCTGGCCCTGGCCGCCTTTGCGGCAGGTGCCGGCACGGTGACCAAGGGCGTGGGCTTCCTGCCACTGCTGATGCTGCTGCCGTGGATGGCCTGGCGCTGGCGTCACCCGCAGGCCGCCGGGCCGGGCCGCAGCTGGGGCTGGTGGCTGTTATTGCCTGCCTTTCTGGCCGGCACCGCGATCTGGCTGGGCCCGCTGGCCATCGCGCTGTTGCAGAACCCCGATCCGCACCTGCAGTCCTATGCCAAGGAGTTGCTGTTCAAGCAGACCGGCACCCGCTACGCCAATGCCTGGCACCACCATCAGCCGTTCTGGTACTACCTGCAGGTGATGGCAACCCTGTGGCTGCCAGGCAGCCTGCTGGTGCCCTGGCTGCTACCGGCCTGGTGGCGCCGCTGCCGCCGCGCCGATCCACGCTACATCCTGCTGCTGGGCTGGGCCCTGCTGGTCTTGCTGTTCTTCAGCGCCAGCCCGGGCAAACGCGAGGTCTACATCCTGCCGATGCTGCCGGCGCTGGCCATAGCTGCCGCACCGTTGTTGCCGGGCCTGCTGCGGCGTACCGGTGTCCGCTGGCTGCTGCTGCTGTATGTGCTGCTATTGGCCGTGGCGACGCTGGTGGTCGGCTATGGCGCGGTGCACGGCGATGGCTGGGCCCAACGCAGCGCGGTCAAGCGCGCCATCGACCCATGGGTGCTGCCGCAGATCGGCTGGTGGCTGATCGGTTTTGGCGCTGCCGCGCTGCTGCTGGCACTGGTGCTGCGCTTGCGCCGCGCCGGGCTGGCGGTGGTATTGACCACGGTACTGCTATGGTCGATGTATGGGCTGGGAGCGATGCCCGCACTTGATCCGTACAGCTCCGCCTCGCTGGTGATGGACAAGGTGCGCGAGCGCATTGGCCCGGACGCGGAACTGGGCATGGTTGCCTGGCGTGAGCAGAACCTGCTGCAGACCCATCCTCAGGCGACCGATTTCGGCTTCAAACGCCCGCTCGCCGAACAATGGGAGGACGCGGCGCGCTGGGTGAGCGAGGCCCCGCAGCGACGCTGGCTGTTCGTACTGGACAAGGCGATGACGCCCTGCGCGGACAAGAGCCAGGTCATCGATATCGGCAGCGCCAACCGCAACAACTGGCAGTTGCTGCCCGGCACCGCCCTGCAGGCCGATTGCGTGGCCAAGACCCACGGCGTGGTGGTCGGCGGCGAAGGCGCCCTGGAAAGCGATGGCGATTGACCCCTGCAGCGTGCAACGCGTCCGTCAACCTTGAGCGGTTGAAACACACCTTGTGAGAGAGGCTGTGCCGGGTCCGGCACAGCCTCTCTTACGTTTGGCTGCCGTGCCCCTACCGGCAGCCAATCTGAAGCACTGACAAATTCACGACATCGTTCCGACCTGTCTCCGACACACGCCGACAGAGCATGGCGGCATCCAGATTGACGGTGCCCCAGCTCCATGCCGCAGCAACCCACTTCCGCCACGCTGATCCCGGTCGCCCAACGCAGCCGATTGAGCTTCGCCGGGCGCACCCTGCTGATCCCGCTATTGATTGTTGCCGTCGGCAGCCTGCTGTTGATGGCCGGCAACGGTGATCAATGGCTGGCCGATCAGCTGTACCGCCTGCAAGGCAACCAATGGGCATTCAAGGACGCGTGGTGGACCAGCCACCTCATCCACAAGGGCGGCCGCAATCTGACCTGGTTTGTCGCCCTGCTGGTGATCCTTGCGCTGATCCGCAGCTGCATGGACATGCGCTGGCGTCCCCTACGTCGGCCACTGGCTTACCTGCTGGCGTCGGTGGCGCTGTCCACCAGCATCATCGCCCTGCTGAAATCCTGGACCCATATGGACTGCCCCTGGGACCTGGAGCGCTACGGCGGCCTGCGTCCTTTCGTCGGCCTGTTCGAGCAGCGTCCGATCGCCCTGGGACATGCCGCCTGCTTCCCGGCCGGTCACGCCGGTTCTGGCTACGCCTGGGTCGCATTGTTCTTCTTCATGTTGCAGGTACGGCCGCAATGGCGTTGGTCTGCACTGAGCATCTCGCTGCTGGTCGGCATGGTGTTCGGCCTGGCCCAGCAACTGCGTGGCGCCCACTTTGCCTCGCATGACCTGTGGGCCCTGGGGATCAGCTGGCTGGTCGCCACGACCCTGTACCTGTGGATGTTCAATCCTGCTGCATCGGCCAACGCTGTGTCGCGCGCCGCTATTGGCAACCTCGGAGAAAAAGCATGAGCGTCGCCGCCCCCCGCCCGGCAGGACTGCATATCTATTGGTCGCGCCTGCGCGACTGGCGCCCTGAGATCAGCACTGAAGCGCTGATCCTGCTGGCCAGCGTGTTCTTCGCGCTGGTCTGCAACAACCTGTTCTGGCGCAGCGCCATTGCCACCAACCCGAGCAGCATCCTGTTCGCGGTGTCGCTGTTTGCATTGTTGGTAAGCGTGCATGCAATCCTGTTCGGCCTGCTGATCTGGCGCTGGAATGCCAAGGTGGTGCTGACACTGCTGTTCATCACCACCGCCTTCGCCACCCACTACATGAACAGCTACAACGTCTATCTGGACGCGGACATGCTGCGCAATGTGCTGGCTACCGACCACAAGGAATCCCGCGAGCTGATGACGCCGGCGCTGCTGCTGCCGCTGATCGGCTACGGCCTGTTGCCGACCTTGCTGCTGTGGCGCGTGCGCCTGCGCAAGCGCAGCTGGGGGCGCGCCCTGCTGTGGCGTGTTGCCTTCCTGGTTGGGGTCATCGTGGCCGGTGGTGCCGGCACGATGCTGTCGTTCCAGAACGTATCCGCGTTGATGCGTAATCACCGTGAGGTGCGATACCTGGCCACGCCAGCCAACTACCTGATCGCGCTGAAGCAGAACTTCGCCAGCTCCAGTCCCATGAAGAAGCAGCCCAAGCTGCCCCTGGGTACCGATGCCAAAGCCATGCCGCGTGCCGCCGGCAGCAAGCCGCGTCTGCTGGTGCTGGTGGTCGGCGAAACCGTGCGTGCGCAGAACTGGGGCTTGAATGGCTATGCCCGCCAGACCACCCCGGAGCTGGCGCAGACCGGCGTGATCAATTTCCCGGACATGCATTCCTGCGGCACCAGCACCGAGGTATCGCTGCCGTGCATGTTCTCGCCGTTTGGTCGTCACGACTACGACGAAAAGAAAATCCGTGGCCACCAATCGCTGTTGCACGTGCTCGAACATGCTGGCATTGCCACCCTGTGGCGCGATAACCAGTCCGGCTGCAAGGGTGTTTGCGACGGCCTGGAGATCCAGCGCCTGGATGATGCGACCACGCCGGGCCTGTGCGCCGACGGCCGCTGCATGGATGAGATTCTTCTGGAAAACCTCGCCGCCCAGGTACGCACCAAGCCAGGCGACCGTGTGGTTGTGCTGCACCAGCTCGGCAATCACGGCCCGAGCTACTTCCAACGCTATCCGGCCCAGTTCCGCCAGTTCGCCCCCACCTGCGACACAGCGGACCTGGGCAAGTGCAGCCGCGATGACATCGTCAACAGCTACGACAATGCGATCCGCTATACCGATCATTTCCTCACCCGCACCATCGCTTCCCTGCGCGGAATGGAAGACTACGACACAGCGATGATCTACCTGTCCGATCACGGTGAATCGCTGGGCGAGAAGGGCCTGTATCTGCACGGCGTTCCGTATGCGATTGCTCCCGAAGAGCAGACCAGGGTGCCAATGGTGATGTGGTTCTCTCCCGGATTTGCGGCGGACCGCGGCCTGGACATGAGCTGCGTACGCCGCCGCTCCGCGCAGCGCACCGACCAGGACAACCTGTTCCCCTCGGTGCTTGGCCTGATGCAGGTGCAGACTTCGGTGTATGACCGGTCTCGGGATGTGTTCGCGGGTTGTGCGGGCTGACGGATTGACGCGACTGGTTGTGGGCAGGCTCCGGATAGCGGCGATGCGGATCAGTAGTTCGAAACACGGTGGGTTGCGGAAGCTTTAACGCGAGTGGCGTTGGGCTTTGGCGTTTGGCTTGGCTTTGGCTTTGGCTCTACCGTCCCTTCTCCCGCTTGCGGGGGAAGGTGCCCGAAGGGCGGATGGGGGGAGCTGTTGCAGTTGCTTGCTTTACGTTGCTGTGATGATCCATCGGCTTCGCGGCTTCCGCCGCTCCTACACATAAGCCGCTCCCACGAATAGCGTGTTGCCTGCAACGAGGAGCTTTCATGGCCACCTTCCCGCAATGGCTTCCCTGGGCACTACTCTCCGCCGCATTCGCGGCACTGACCGCGATCTTCGCCAAGCTCGGCCTGCAGAACATCGACTCGGACATGGCGATGCTGCTGCGCACCGTCATCATCAGCGTGGTGCTGGCCATGTTCGTCGCCGCCACCGGCAAATGGAGCAACCCACTGCAGCTGCCCGGCACGACGGTCGGCTGGTTGGCGCTGTCCGCCCTGGCTACCGGCGCCTCATGGATGTGCTATTTCCGCGCTTTGCAACACGGCCCAGCCTCGCAGGTAGCCCCGGTCGACAAGCTCAGCGTGGTGCTGGTCGCCATCTTCGCCGTGGCTTTCCTGCACGAGCGCCTGGCCTGGCGCGAATGGCTGGGCGTGGCGATGATCGGCGGCGGCGTTCTGCTGATGGCGTTCAAGCGCTGAGCTTTCCCCACTTGCGGCCCGGCCGCTGCCCCACTAGCCTTCGCCGGTACTTACAAACCGGGGTTTGCTGTGAAGAATCGTCATTTGGTCCTGGCCGCCGCCGTTGGCGTGGCCGTGCTCTCGCTGGCTGCCTGTAAAAAGGATGCCGCCACCGACGCCGCCAAGCCGGCCACCACCCAGGCCGCACCGGCCGAAAGCGCCGACCAGTTCATCGCCCGCGTCAATGCCGAATACAAGGCCATGTACCCGGAAATGACCTCGGCCCAGTGGCTGTCGTCCACCTACATCAATGACGATTCTGCACGCGTGGCCGCCAAGGCCAACGAGCGCTGGCTGACCGTGCTCAATGGCTGGATCGAGCAGGCCAACAAGTACGACGGCCAGCCGATGAGCGCCGACACCAAGCGCGCCATCAGCCTGCTCAAGCTGATGACCTCCATGCCCGCCCCGCGCGACCCGCAGAAGCTGGCCGAACTGGCCGGCATCGCCACCAAGCTGGAAGGCGACTACGGCGCCGGCACCTACTGCGTCGGCGAAGGCGACAACAAGAACTGCCGCCAGCTCGGCGACCTTGAGAAGGTGCTGGCCACCTCGCGCGACTACGACAAGCAGCTCGATGCCTGGCAGGGCTGGCAGTCCACCGCCGTGCCGTCGCGCGCCAACTACCAGCGCTTCGTCGAACTGGTCAACGAAGGCGCCCGCGAACTGGGCTATACCGATGCCGGCCAGATGTGGCGCAGCGGCTACGACATGCCGGCCGACCAGGTTGGCCCGGAAACCGACCGTCTGTGGGAGCAGGTCAAGCCGCTGTACGAGCAGGTGCATTGCTATACCCGCGCCAAGCTGGACAAGGAATACGGCAAGGACAAGGCCGAAGTGGGCGGCGGCATGATTGCCGCGCACCTGACCGGCAACATGTGGCAGCAGGACTGGAGCAACCTGTGGGACATGACCGCGCCGTACCCGAACGCGGGCAGCCTGGACATCACCGCCGCTCTGGAAAAGCAGTACCAGACCAACCTCAGTGCCGCCCTCGCCAAGGCCGGTGGTGCCGACCCGGCAAGCCGCTTCAAGGCACAGCGTGAGGCCGAGCTGGTCACCGCCCGGCAGATGACCGAGCGCGCGCAGGACTTCTACGTCTCGCTGGGCATGCCCAAGCTGCCGGAGAGCTACTGGCAGAACACCCAGTTCATCAAGCCGCTGGACCGCAACGTGGTCTGCCACGCCAGCGCCTGGGACATGAACATGGGCGGCGATGGCAAGGATGTCGGTCCGGACGTGCGCACCAAGATGTGCATCACCCCGAACGAAGAAAACTTCACCACCATCTACCACGAGCTGGGCCACATCTATTACGACCTGGCCTACAACCCGTTGCCGCCGTTGTTCCAGGGCGGTGCCAACGACGGCTTCCACGAAGCCATCGGCGACACCATCGTGCTGGCAATGACGCCGAAGTACCTCAACTCGATCGGCCTGGTCGGCGCACAGCAGGAAAGCCGCGAAGCCACCATCAATGCGCAGATGCGCATGGCGATGTCGGGCGTGTCGTTCCTGCCGTTCGGCCTGATGATCGACCGCTGGCGCTGGGGCGTGTTCGACGGCTCGATCAAGCCGGACCAGTACAACCAGAAGTGGTGGGAACTGAAGGCGCAGTACCAGGGCGTGGCCCCGGCCAGCGCTCGCGGCGAAGAGTTCTTCGACGCCGGCGCCAAGTACCACGTACCGGGCAACACCCCGTACCTGCGTTACTTCCTGGCGCGCATCCTGCAGTACCAGTTCTACAAGGGCCTGTGCGACGCATCCGGCTACACCGGCCCGCTCAACGAGTGCAGCTTCTATGGCAACAAGGAAGCCGGGCAGAAGTTCTGGGCAATGCTGAGCAAGGGCTCCAGCCAGCCGTGGCAGGCCACGCTGAAGGAACTGACCGGCACCGAGAAGCTCGACGCCGGCCCGATGCTGGAATACTTCGCACCGCTGCAGGAATGGCTGAAGCAGCAGAACGAAGGCCAGATGTGTGGTTGGCAGGCAGCGGCTCCGGCCCCGGCGACACAGCCGGTAGCTGCAAAGTAAGCCTTGTTGTGCTGATCAAAAGATGGGTGCCGTTGTAGGCACCCATCTATTATTTGCTTCCTCTCTAAAGGAGAGGAAAGCTCAATAATCGGGAAATTTTTGGGAAAAATGGCGAAATATTCTCTCGTAAAACAGGAAGACACGTGGGGCTGCGGAGTTGCATGCATTGCCTCCCTGCTTGGAAAAACGTATCAAGAATCCTTGGCCATAGCCGAAGCAATCAAAGGCAAGAAAATCAACGCACGACCAAGTGGCCTTGAGCTTCGTGACCTCGTCAAGATTCTTGCATCTGCCAATATCAAAGTAGTAGCGGACTGGAACCCCAAGAAAATCCCGAACGGTACAATTGCTTTCGTAGCTGGCGGCAAAAGATACGGCAAGGACGGACACTACATCCTCAAGACGCCAAAGGGCTGGATGGACCCCTGGCACAATCTTACGAAGGACATGAAGGCGAGCTACAGGGATGACTACCCAAGAGGTAGCAAGCCGGAAGTTTTTCTCATTCCAACTCGCTCCTGACAAATACAAAAAGGCACCTGCTCGATGCAGGGGAAATCACATGAGTAACGCTCATCCCCCTGCTCCGCCCTGAAAACCACCGGCAGATGCAGCGCCACCTCGTCCACAGCGACCACCGTTCCTCCGGGTGACACGCTCCAGCCCAAGGCTGCTACGCGGGCGGAAATATCAAGATGCCCCCCCCCAAGCCACGCTCGGCGGAAGCTTTGCCGAGAAACAAGATGCAATGCGACAGACGCCATACGTGCTTCGCGGCTTACGCCACTCCCACAAAGGGCAGTAGCGCAAACTCAGAGCTTGCAGACGACAAGGGCGCCAACGGCGCCCTTGTGGGTTTCAAGTTTGTACGCAGGCTCAATGCGTACCTGCAGCCGCCTTGCCCACCGCTCCCAACTCACCGGCCAGATTGCGCTTATAGGTGTCGAAGTCGATGCCCTGCTCCGCTGCTTCCGCATGCGCGGCGTCCTTGAGCGCATCGGAATACATCAACCGCACCGGCGTGTCGTTGTTCTCATGCCATTCGGCAGCCTGCATGATCAACGCCAGCACACGGGCGGCGCTGGTGGTCTCACCGGCGATCTTGCCGTCCATGCCCAGCACCCACTCGCCATCACGGCGGACGATGCCGGCCAGCAATGCCCGGTGCTGGTCGCGCAGTTCGGCATGCGGCTCCACCTTGGCCTTTACCGGCGGATTGGCTTCGGCCTGGTTGCGCTCGCGCTCGGCCAACTTCTTCTTCGCCTCGCGGCGGCCTTTGGATTGGATCGACATCAGTTGTTCACTCTTTGAACGGCCGCCGGTGATGGCGGCGCAGCTATTGTCCCCGATGCGGGGGTGAATTCGTGTCAGGACGTAGTTTCGTCACGCTGGGCCCGCTGGCTCATGCGCTCCCATTTCCACATCGCCCAGCTACCCAGGCCGAACAGGGCCGCGCCAATAGCCAGAGTCAGGCCACTGCGGCTGAGCATCGGCGAGAGCACGCCGGCGATGATGGCGTTGGTCACCAGCGTGCTGAATGCCTGCATCGACGAGGCGGTACCGCGCTGACGCGGGTACATATCGAGGATGGCCAGGGTCAGGATCGGGAAGATCAGCGCCACGCCAAACGAAGTCAGGGTGAACGGCAGCACCGCCCACGGCACGGTCATTTCGGTGGCGAAGGCGTTGTAGCTGATGTTGTAGATGGCCGCCACCGCCATGAAGCAGTAGCCGATCCGCACCGCCCGCGCGCCATCCACGCGCCCAGCCGCACGGCCGGAGGCATAGGCGCCCAAGGCCATGCCGCCGATGGTCGGGATGAACAACCAGGCGAACTGGCGCTCGTTCATGTGCAGCAGGTCAAGCACGAAGGCAGGCGCCGAGGCGATGTACAGGAACAAGCCACCGAAGCCCAGCGAGCCGGCCAGGGCCAGGCGCAGGAAGCGCGGATTGATGCCGATGCTGATGTAGTCCTGCAGCAGACGTTTTGGATGCAGGCTCAGCCGCGCATGCGGCGGGTGGGTTTCCGGCAGCCAGATGCAGGTGATCAGCAGCAACAGCGCCGAGAACCCTACCAGGAACCAGAAGATGCCCTGCCAATGCGTCCAGCCCAGCAACCAGCCGCCGATGATCGGGGCGATGGCCGGAGCGATGGAGAAGATCATCGAGACCTGGCTCATCAGCCGCTGCGCGTCGTCACCGTCGTACAGGTCGCGGATCACCGCGCGGCCGATGATGTAACCGACGCCGGCCGACAGGCCTTGCAGGAAACGGAACAGCAGTAAGGTTCCCATGTCGGTGGACAGTGCACAGCCGACCGATGCGCCGATGAACACCACCAAGCCACCGATGATCACCACCTTGCGGCCCAGCGCATCGGACAGCGCGCCATGCACCAGGCTCATCAATGCATAGGCCAACAGGTAGACACTGATCACCTGCTGCATCGCCAGCTTGTCGGCGCCCAGATCGGCACCCATTTGCGGGAACGCGGGGAATACCGCATCGATCGCGAACGGACCGAACATCGACAACCCGGCGACCAGAATGGCGATACGACGCAGCGAAACCTGCTTGCTTGCTTCCATGGCTTTCAATAACCAGCAACGGCACCAGCGCGAACGCCGGTGCGGGGTGGGAGACCAGATGAACAGGGCCGGGCGCGATGGCGCTGGACGGCCATGATGCAGTAATTTGTCCGGACATTTACCCGCTTCAGCCAGCGGTTCCGGTATGCCCGGCCGTACGCCTGCAAGACGCTGGGTTGAAACCGGGACGTAGATGGTAATCCAAGCCGTTGCGCGGGTCTGCCCCGAGGCTTTACCGAGCTATAATCGGCCAGCTGTACGAACAAGGTGGGAGAAGCGGTTCACCCCGCTGCCGAAGGCGCAAACGCCCGTAATCGCTCAGGCCCGATACCACCCGTAGCAAAACTCTGGAGAGACCGGTTCAATCCGGCGCCGAAGGTGCACGAAGCGCACGATCCTCGTCGCGTCGCTTCCAAACTCTCAGGCAAAAGGACAGAGGGGCGCGAGGTAAGCCTTTGGCTTGCCGGCTGAGCTGCCGCGCGTGCGCGGCAACCGGACGGCGGCAAGGCGAGCCTGGCTCACCGCCCCTGCCCTGCATGCCTTCTCCGGACGTCAGCCATGACCCAGAACACTTTTTCGCTGCGCGAACTCGAACACCACTCCGCGTTTGTTGACCGCCACATCGGCCCCAACGACGCTGAAATCGCGCAGATGCTGCGCACCGTTGGTCATGATTCGCTGGAATCGCTCACCGATGCCATCGTGCCGGGTTCGATCAAGTCGCCGGCGCCGCTGGCGCTGCCCGAGTCGCTGACCGAAGTCGACGCGCTGGCCAAGATCCGCGCCATCGCTGACAAGAACAAAGTCCTGCGCAGCTTCATCGGCCAGGGCTATTACGGCACCCATACGCCGAACGTGATCCTGCGCAACATCCTCGAGAACCCGGCGTGGTACACGGCGTACACGCCGTATCAGGCAGAGATCTCGCAGGGCCGCATGGAAGCGCTGATCAACTTCCAGACCATGGTCGCCGACCTGACCGGCATGGAGATCGCCAACGCCTCGCTGCTGGACGAAGCCACCGCCGCGGCTGAAGCAATGACCCTGGCCAAGCGTTCGGCCAAGTCCAAGTCCAAGGTCTTCTTCGTGCAGGACAGCGTGCACCCGCAGACGCTGGAACTGCTGCGCACCCGCGCCGAGCCGATGGGCATCGAACTGCTTATCGGCAAGCCGGCCGAAGCACTGACCGCCGACACCTTCGGCGTGCTGCTGCAGTACCCGGACAGCCTGGGCAACATCGGCGACTACAAGGCGCTGGTCGAGGCCGTGCACGCCCGCCAGGGCCTGGTCGCCGTCGCCACCGACCTGCTGGCACTGACCCTGATCGCCGCTCCCGGCGAATGGGGCGCGGACATCGCTATCGGCAACAGCCAGCGTTTCGGCGTGCCGTTCGGTTTTGGCGGCCCGCATGCCGCCTTCATGGCCTGCCGCGATGCCTACAAGCGCTCGATGCCGGGCCGCCTGATCGGCGTCTCGGTCGATGCCGAAGGCAAGGCCGCTTACCGCCTGACCCTGCAGACCCGCGAGCAGCACATCCGCCGCGAGAAGGCCACTTCCAACATCTGTACCGCACAGGTGCTGCTGGCGGTGATGGCCTCGATGTACGCCGTCTACCACGGCCCGGAAGGCCTGCAGCGCATTGCCCGCCGCACCCATCGCCTGACTGCCATCCTCGCCGCCGCGCTGCGTGGCAAGGGCGTTGCGGTCGGCAACGACTTCTTCGACACCCTGCATATCACCGGCGTTGATTCAGCCGCGCTGAAGGCCAAGTCCGAAGCCGCGGGTATCAACCTGCGCATCATCGATACCGGCTCGGTCGGCATCAGCCTGGACGAAACCGCCACCCGCGCCGACGTCATCGCACTGGGCCAGCTGTTCGGCGCCAGCGTCGACGTGGACGCACTCGATGCCAGCACCGCCGACGCACTGCCGAAGAGCTTGCTGCGTACCAGCGACTTCCTCGCCCACCCGGTGTTCAACACGCACCACAGCGAGCATGAAATGCTGCGCTACCTGCGTTCGCTGGCCGACAAGGACCTGGCGATGGATCGCACCATGATCCCGCTGGGCAGCTGCACCATGAAGCTCAACGCCACCGCCGAGATGATCCCGGTGACCTGGCCGGAATTCGCCAACATCCATCCGCTGGCACCGGCCGATCAGGCGCAGGGCTACAAGGAACTGATCGACGGCCTGGAGGCGATGCTGGTCGAGTGCACCGGCTATGACGCCGTCAGCCTGCAGCCGAACTCCGGCGCGCAGGGCGAATACGCCGGCCTGCTGGCGATCCGCGCCTACCACCGCTCGCGCAACGAAGGCCATCGCGACATCTGCCTGATCCCGGACTCGGCGCACGGCACCAACCCGGCCTCGGCACAGATGTGCGGCATGACCGTGGTGGTGACCAAGACCGACAGCAACGGCAACGTCGATGTCGAGGACATCCGCCGCAACGCCGAGAAGTACAGCGACCGCCTGGCCGCGATCATGATGACCTACCCGTCCACGCATGGCGTGTTCGAGGAAGAAGTGGTCGAGATCTGCGAGATCATCCACAAGCACGGCGGCCAGGTGTACACCGACGGTGCCAACATGAACGCCCTGGTCGGCGTGGCCAAGCCTGGCAAGTGGGGCTCGGACGTGTCGCACCTGAACCTGCACAAGACCTTCTGCATCCCGCATGGCGGCGGCGGCCCGGGCGTTGGCCCGTGTGCGGTGAAGTCGCACCTGGCCCCGTTCCTGCCGGGCAAGCTCGGCGATAACGGCCCGGTCGGCATGGTCAGCGCCGCCAGCTTCGGCAGCGCCTCGATCCTGCCGATCAGCTGGATGTATATCACCCTGATGGGCACCGCCGGCCTGCGCAAGGCAACCCAGGTTGCATTGCTCAATGCCAACTACATCGCCAAGCGCCTGGCCCCGCACTACGCCACGCTGTACACCGGCCGCAACGGCCTGGTGGCACACGAATGCATCCTCGACGTGCGTCCGCTGGAGAAGACCTCCGGCATCGGCGCCGAGGACGTGGCCAAGCGCCTGATCGACTTCGGCTTCCACGCCCCGACCCTGAGCTTCCCGGTTGCCGGCACGCTGATGGTCGAGCCGACCGAAAGCGAATCGCAGCACGAGCTGGACCGTTTCATCGACGCGATGATCCAGATCCGCGAGGAAATCCAGGCCATCGAAGATGGCAAGCTGGACCGCGAGGACAACCCGCTCAAGCACGCCCCGCACACTGCCGGTGCAGTGTCGGCCAGCGAGTGGACGCATGCCTACCCGCGTGAGCTGGCAGCGTTCCCGCTGCCGTCGCTGAAGCTGCAGAAGTACTGGCCGCCGGTTGCCCGCGTGGACAACGTCTACGGCGACAAGAACATCATGTGCGCCTGTATTCCGGTAGATGCGTACAAGGAAGATGTCGAGGCGTGATCGGGGTTTGATTGCCTGATGCGGAACGAAAACAGCCGGCGAAAGCCGGCTGTTTTTTTGTCGATTGGGGACCTGGAGCGCCGGGGCTTTCTGGAGCGGTGCGAACAACAGGTGTGCAAGGCTTTGGCTTTGGCGTCAGCTCTCCCTTCTCCCGTTTACGGGAGAAGGTGCCCGAAGGGCGGATGAGGGGGATTTTGACTTTGCTTAGCTAGAAGCCCCCCTCTCCCCAACCCCTCTCCCGCAAGGGGAGAGGGGCTTTGAGCAAACAGCCGCAGCGCTTCAATACCCTTTCTGCTTCAACCACGCATCCACCTGCGGCTTGCGCTCCGCACGCAACCGCAGCTTGGTCTGGATACCGGCAATCACCGTCTCCGCATCACGTCGCGAGGTCGGTGCGATATGCGCTTCGGCGAATGCCTTGATCTTGTCCACCATCTGCAGGTTGTCGGCACTGCGACCCAGGCCCGGGTAGTAACGCGCACGCGAGGTGCTGTCGATCAAGGTGTCCACCTTCTCGCGATGGGCAACAGCGAAGTCAAACGCCAGATCCGCATGCTCGCGCGATACGCCACCAATCATGCCCGCACTGTTGGTCGCGCCCGGCTCGTCGGTCAGCGCCATGTCCAATGCACGCTGCGCCAACCCCTTGTCCTTGGCCACAGCCAGCAGGCCGTAATACTGGTCACGCACCATCGCCGAGGTTTCCTGCTTGGCCAGCGCGTGCAGTTTGTCCCAGGTCGCCGTATCGGCATTGCGCGCCACCACGCCCAGTACGCTGCTGCGCAGATCCGGCGACAGCGAATCCGGCTTGGCCAGGAAGGCATCAAAGCGACGCTGCGCTTCGGCGATCACCTGCGCATCGTCCAAGGCCGCCAAGGTGCCGATAAGCCCGCTACGCAGCTCCTTGGTCTGCGCCGAATCGCCATCCTTTCCGTCCCAACCCAGCGCCTGCAGCACCGGCGACAGACGCGAACGCGCATAGCTGCGGAACGCAGCCTGACGTGTGGCATCACCATCGAACATCCCGTCGATACCACTCAAGGTACCAGCAGCCATGTCCCACAGATCGGTCGGCGCATCGGCGCTGATCTTGGCCACCAGGTCCAACAGGTCGGCATCGGGCTGCAAGCCCGCTGCAGCCAATGCACTGGTGTCCATCATCACGCCCAGCTGGTCGACCACCGGCAACTTGTCGAAGCTTGTGCTCAGCGCCTTGAACTGTGCCGGCGCATACAAGGTGCGGTAATAGCCCCTCTGCCCCGCATTGACCAGCAGCGGACCAGTGCAGCCCGGCAGCTGCACGTTGGTATCGCCGTCGACCAGGGTGTGCACCACCTCACCATTGCCCACGCGCAGACTCACCGGCACGCGCCAATGCAGCGGCTGCTTGTCCTTGCGATCAATCGTGTATTCGCCCTGGCTCAGTTTCACCTGGGTGTTGCCGGCCACGCAGCTGCTGCTGGCGCGGATCAAGGGCACGCCCGGCTGCAGGGTGAAGTCATGCGCCACTTCCATGAAGCGCTTGCCCGGTGCCGCCTTGTCGATCTCGGCCCATAGGTCATCGGTGACCGCATTGCCGTAAGCATGGGCAGCGATGTAGCGGCGCACGCCATCACGCCATGCATCCGCGCCCACATAGTCCTCGAACATCGAGATCACCGCCGAGCCCTTGCCATAAGTGATGCCGTCAAAGGCCTGGCTGGCCTGCTCCACCGTCGCCACGTGCTGCACGATCGGATGGGTGGTGACGTAGGCATCGCGTCCCATCGCGCCGCGGCTGGTGTGCGCGGCATCAACGTTGTTGACGTCCCATTCCGGGTGCAGCTTGCGGGTGGTGCGCGCTTCCATCCACGAAGCGAAACCTTCGTTGAGCCACAGGTCATCCCACCACGCCATCGTCACCAGATTACCGAACCATTGGTGCGCGATCTCATGCGCGGCAATCGAGAACACCGCCTTCTTGTCCGAGACGCTGGACACGGCCGGGTCCAGCAGCAAGGCGTATTCGAAGGTGAAGATCGCACCCCAGTTCTCCATTGCACTGAAGAACTGGCTGCCGCCGGGTGCAGCGACGTTGTCGAGCTTCGGCAGCGGATACTTCACGCCGAAATAGTCGTTGTATTCACGCAACACTTCCGCGCTGCCTTCCAGCGCGAACTGCGCCTGCTCGACCTTGCCAGTCTGGGCAATCACACCGATCTCGGTGTCGCCTTCCTTGACGGTGGCGCGCTCGAATTCACCGCTGGAGAAGAACAGCAGGTAGGTCGACATCTTCGGCGTGGTCTGGAACACCACCTGCTTCAAGCCCTTGCCCAGCGACTTGCTGCTGGCCACCGGCATGTTGCTGACCGCCATCTCGGCTTCCGGCACGGTCACGCTCAAGTCGAATGTGGCCTTGAAGCCGGGCTCGTCCCAGGACGGAATGAAGCGCCGCGCATCGGAGTTCTCGAACTGGGTGAACAGCGCGCGCTTCTTGCTGCCATCGGCGACCGGGTAGTCCAGCGCGAACAAGCCATTGGCCTGGGTGTTGATGGTGCCGTTGTAATCGATGCTCAACGTGTAGCGGCCCGGCTGCAGCGGGCTAGCCACGGCAAAGCTGGCGGTCTGGTTGGCCTCGTCCGTGCTGACCGTGGCTGCCATCGGCTTGCCGCCGCCGGCAGGCTGCAGCTGGCTCTTGCCGAAGCGCATCCCTGCGGCCTGCAACACGATGCTATTGGTGGGCTGCAGCACTTCAAGATCAATGCTGACCTTGCCGTCGAAGCGCATCTGCCCGGGGTGTGGGGTGATGTCTACCCGGTAGTGATCCGGGCGCGCGGTGCGCGGCAGCTGCGTGGTGGCTTCATCCCTGGCCGCAGCACGGGCTACTGGCTCAGCCGCAAAGACAGCAGGCGTGGTGGCAACACTGGAAAGGGCAAGGCTTATCGCAACAACGAGGGAACGGCGCATCGAAGCTCCTGACGGAAGGGCATGGGCATGACGCCCACCAACGTCGAATCATCTGCCCCTGCAACGCCCCCCGACACCCCCGGAAGTCATAGCCGGGCGCGAGTCGTTTCCTGCTGTGCGCGCTCGGCGATCATCGCCCGGTATTGGCGCGGTGCCATGCCAACCTCGGCCTTGAACTTGCGGGTGAAGGCACTCTGGTCGCTGAAGCCACAGGCCTGGCCGATGCTGGCCACGCTGTCCTCACCATGCAGCAGGTGCAGTGCAATCTGGATACGCAGGCGGGTAAGCACCTGTTGCGGCGTCATCTGGAACACCTTGCGAAACGACCGCTCCAGCTTGGACAGCGAAAAACCGGTGATGTCCAACAGTGTCTGCATACGCACATTCTCAGCGTAGTGCGTGTTGAGGTAGTCCAGCGCCAATCGCAATGGCTCGTACTGTGATTCCAATCCACCGCGCTGGCCAAGATCACGCGAGATACCGATCAGACCTACAACCTTGCCATTCTCGATGATGGGCCGCTTGCAGGTCAGGCACCAACCCGGCTGCTGGTTGGGAAACAACTGCAGCTCCATCACGTTCTCTATCACCTCGCCTGCCAGAACCCGCGCGTCCTGCTCGGTATAGGCCTCGCTCATCCCGACCGGGTACAACTCGTCGGCGCGCTTGCCGATGGCGTCGTTGCGTGACTTCATGCCAAGGCGCTGCATCATCGTCATGTTGACGTGGGTGTAGCGGCCATCGATGTCCTTGGCAAAGAACAACACACTTGGAATGGCGTCGAACAGCGCTTCAATTTCGGCAGGGTCAATACGCATCGGGTCGGTCGGGCTGGCAGCGGGGGCGTGCCCAACCATTCTAGCCAGCCCTGCCCCTGTAGTGCCGACCCATGGTCGGCAAGGGGCGTTACCGGTAATGCCCTTGCCGACCATGGGTCGGCACTACAGGCTTGGGCTCTATCGGTAATGCACCTGCCGACCATGGGTCGGCACTACGGGTTGGCCTTGTCGGTCATGCCCAAAACGACAACGCCCCGCTTGCGCGGGGCGTTGCTTTTTACATCACGGCGCGGCTATCAGCCCCACGGATCCTGCAGGATCATGGTGTGGTCGCGGTCCGGGCCGGTCGAAACGATCGACACCGGGCAGCCTGCCAGTTCTTCCAGCGAGCGCAGGTAGGCGCGCGCGGCCGGCGGCAGCTTGTCCCACTCGGTGATGCCGTGGGTATTTTCGCTCCAGCCCGGGAACTCCAGGTACACGGGGGTGCACTCTTCCCAGCCCTGCGCATCCAGCGGTGCGTATTCCGAACGCTTGCCGCGGTATTCATAGGCAATGCAGACCTTCAGCTTTTCCATGCCGTCGAGCACGTCGAGCTTGGTGATGCACAGGCCGGA
The DNA here is from genome assembly GCF_056760175.1 of Stenotrophomonas sp. STEN021. Taxonomy (NCBI): domain Bacteria; kingdom Pseudomonadati; phylum Pseudomonadota; class Gammaproteobacteria; order Lysobacterales; family Lysobacteraceae; genus Stenotrophomonas; species Stenotrophomonas sp. STEN021. Next base: position 33,510 of record NZ_JBRREH010000007.1, read on the forward strand.
GATACCGTTGATGGCCACGGCACGCTTCAGCGCGACGATGTCCATCCAACCGCAGCGACGCGGACGACCGGTCGACGCGCCGTACTCGGCGCCACGGTCACGGATGCCCTGGCCGATTTCATCATCCAGTTCGGTCGGGAACGGACCACCGCCAACGCGGGTTGCGTAGGCCTTGGCGATACCCAGCACGTAGTCGATGGCATCGGCGCCAACGCCGGCACCGGCCAGTGCACCACCGACGGTGGTGTTGGAGCTGGTGACGTACGGGTAGGTGCCGTGGTCGATGTCGAGCAGAGCGCCCTGGGCGCCTTCGAACAGCACGCGCTTGCCCTGCTTGCGCAGGTCATGGCAGATGCCAGCGACGTCGGACTTCATCGGCTCGACGTATTCACCGAAGGCCAGCGCTTCCTGGTAGACGGTGTCGAAATCCACCGGCTCCACGCCCAGGTACTTGGTCAGCACGAAGTTGTGGTAATCCAGCGCGGTACGCAGCTTTTCAGCCAGCTGTTCCGGGTAGTGCAGGTCGGCGATGCGGATGCCGCGACGTGCCACCTTGTCTTCATAGGCCGGGCCGATGCCGCGACCGGTGGTGCCGATGGCCTTGCCGCCAGCCGCCTTCTCACGGGCCTGATCCAGGGCAATGTGGTACGGCATGATCAGCGGTGCGGCCGGCGAGATCTTCAGGCGCGAACGCACTTCCACGCCAGCCGTTTCCAGCTCTTCGATTTCCTTGCGCAGGGCGGCCGGGGAAATCACCACGCCATTGCCGATCAGGCACAGCGCGTCGTCGCGCAGGATGCCGGATGGAATCAGGTGCAGGACGGTCTTCTTGCCATTGATGACCAGGGTATGGCCGGCGTTGTGGCCGCCCTGGAAACGAACAACTGCGCCGATTTCCTCGGTCAGCAGATCGACGATCTTGCCCTTGCCTTCATCGCCCCACTGGGCGCCAAGAACAACAACTGATTGACCCATGACGGGTAACTCCTGAATTTGCTGCGGCCGTCGGGGCCGCGGACGGGGCCGTGCACTGCCCTTGCTCCGCCATGGTGGTAGCCCCATCGGGGGGCTGCCGGCAAACGCCAGGGTCATACACGGAAAAAGCCGACCGGGATGCTCTTGAAGGAGCTCGCCCGACCGGCTTTTCTGGATTATCCGGGTTTTGCATGGCAGCTACCACCCCCATGGCTTCAGGATGGTATGGCCGTCAGGGTTTGGTTCAGTGGCGGACCCACCAGAGGATGGCGAGGCCTACAAAAAGCGCCGCGGCCCCCATCACGCGCAGGGTAGCGGTGGGCTGATCGAGCATCTGCGCGGCCATCCGCTTCCATGCCAGCGGCGCGGCGAACAGGAACAGGCCCTCGATGATGGCAACGAGGCAGAGGGCGGAAAAGAGGTCTTGCATGCGTCAGCGTCTTCAAAAACCGGGTAGTGCCGAGCCATGCTCGACAGGGCCAATACCGGGATAACCGAACCTGTAGTGCCGAGCCATGCTCGGCAGGGGCTTTACCGGAACAACCGCTGTAGGAGCGGCGTCAGCCGCGAAGCTGACACCGATGCAATCACGGGCTTGGCTGCAACCTGATCAGCCCCGGGCTTCGCGGCTTACGCCGCCTCCGAACAAGGCTTGGAAAGCCCCGGCCGAGCATCGCTCGGCACTATAGACCCCCTCTCCCGGTGGGAGAGGGGCTGAAGGTCAAACGATCAACGATCGTTCTTCATGTACTGCAGGAACGGGTCGTTCTTGTCGAGCACGATCACGCCATTGCCGTCGGTCATCGAGGAGCGGTAGGCCTCGAGGCTGCGGTAGAAGGCGTAGAACGACGGGTCGGCCGAGCCGGCCTTGCCGTAGATCGACGCGGCCTGGGCATCACCTTCACCGCGCAGCTGCTGCGCATCACGCTCGGCTTCGGCCACGATCACGGTGCTCTCGCGGTCAGCCTGGGCGCGGATGGTCAGCGACTGCTCTTCGCCCTCGGCGCGCAGCTTGGCGGCCTCCTGCTTGCGCTGGGCGCGCATGCGCTCGTACACATCGGCAATCACCTGGCTGTCAGTCGGCAGATCGATCTGCTTGATGCGCAGGTCGATGATCTCCATGCCCAAGGCAGCAATCGCCTCGTTGATCGACTTCAGCTGGCCGGCAATCAGCTCGCCACGGTCACCGGACACCAAGGCCTGCAAGGTGCGCGAGTTGATCTGGTTACGCAGCGAGTCGGTGATGATCGGTGCAAGGCGGGCGTTGACGATCTTGCTGTCGCCGCCGGTGGCGCGGTAGTAGGCGCGCACGTCGGAGATCTTGCCAATGGCGAAGAAGTCGACGCTGACGTCCTTCTGCTCGGCGGTGAAGTAACGCGCCGGGGCGGTATCCAGCACCTGGAAGCGACGGTCGAACACGCGCACGGTTTCAACCAGCGGCACCTTGAAGTGCAGGCCCGGCTTGATGTCGGCACGCACCACCTTGCCCAGGTTGAGCACCATCGCGGTCTGGTCTTCACGCACCACATAGACCGAGCCCAGCAGGCCCAGCAACACTGCGACGACTACGCCGATAACGACTGAACTTTTCATCGGCCGGCCTCCTCACGCGATGCCGAGCGCGAGACCGAACGGTCCGCGTTGCGAATGCTGTCGGTTGCCGCCGGCAAGGCCGGTGCCACCATCTCCGGGGTCAGCTGCGGCGCAGCCGAGCTCTTGCCCGCATCGGCCGGCATCGGCACGTAGATCAGCTGACGGCCGTCGCCACCGATGACTTTGCGGTTTTCGGCCAACACCTGCTCCACCGTTTCCAGCCACAGGCGCTTGCGGGTGACCTCGGGGGCGTTCTTGTACTCGCCCTGCAGCAGGGTGAAACGACGCGCGTCACCTTCGGCGCGGGCAACGATGGCCTGCTTGTAACCTTCGGCGGTGGTACGGGCACGCGATGCCTGGCCGCGCGCTTCCGGTACCACCTTGGCGGCGTAAGCCTGGGCTTCGTTGATCAAGCGTTCCTTGACCTGCTGGGCACCGTTGACCTCGTCGAAGGCCGGCTTCACTTCTTCCGGCGGACGCGCGTCAGGCAGGGTCAGGCCGGTCACGCTGAGGCCGGTCTTGTAGGCCTTCAACGAGGCCTGCAGACGCTGCTCGGCGACCACGGCCAACGGACCACGGTTGTTCAGCACGGTGTTCAGGTCGGCGCGGCCGACCTGCTCACGCACGGCGCTCTGTGCGGACTGTTCCAACATCTGGTCGGCATCAACCGTACCGAACAGATACTCGCGCGGGTCATCCACGCGGTACTGCACGTTGACCGACACGTTGACGATGTTCTCGTCACGGGTCAGCACCGGCACGTTGCTGCTGAAGGTCTTGATCTGGGTTGCATTGACCTTGACCACTGATTCCAGCGGCCATGGCAGCTTGAAGTTGGGGCCCGGCTGCAGGATGCGCGAGTACTCGCCGAAGCGCAGGACCACGCCGCGCTGCTGTTCGCCGATCAGCTGGAAGCTGGAGAACAGCAACAGCAGACCCACCGCGACCAGCACCCAGCGCCAGATACCGCCATCAAACAGGTCGCGCAGCGGCCCGGGCAGTCCACCACCCCAACCTCCGCCATTGCCGCCACGTGGCGTACGCGGCGCGCGGTTGTTGTCCGCACCACCACCGCTGTTGCCGCCGGGTGTATTCCAGGCCATGCATGCTCCATCTGTAAGGGCCAGGCTGCGGGGGCTCCCGCCGAGGACCTGACCATCTATCGAATCCCGATTCTAACAAGGCAGACTCTGAACAGGTTCGGGGCTAGCTGAACCAACAAGGTCTGCCTGCAGTCATTCCCCAGGTGCCTGATCCCGCAGTGCGGGCCCAAGCCGAAGCCGGTCCCGCGGTATACCTGCAGGCCCTATCGGCACCCAGTTTGAATAGGAATAAGGGCAGACCGGCCATTTCACAACAGTTATGGTTGCACTCCCCCGTTCCAATGCAGGCCTGCCGATGTCCCCTACCGCCCCGTTTTCCGCCTTCCGCATCCACAACGACGACGCCGGCTACCGCAGCGGCCCTGAACAAGTGGGCCTGGACCAGCTCAGCCCGGGGGAGGTGGTCATCCGCGCCCGCTGGTCTTCGGTGAACTACAAGGACGCGCTGGCTGGCACTGGCAAGGGCAAGATCCTGCGCCGCTTCCCGCTGGTGGGCGGTATCGACGTGGCCGGCGAAGTCGTCGCCTCCAGCGACCCGGCCTTCCGCGAGGGGGACCAGGTGCTGACCACCGGCTGCGGCCTGAGCGAAACCCGCGATGGCGGCTACAGCCAGTATGTGCGCCTGGAATCCAAGTGGGTGATCCCGCTGCCAGCCCAGCTCAGCCTGCGCGAGGCCATGGTGCTGGGCACGGCCGGTTTCACCGCCGCGCTGGCGCTGCTGCGCATGACCGACAACCGGCAGACGCCGGCCCATGGCCCGCTGGCCGTCACTGGCGCTACCGGTGGGGTCGGCTCGCTGGCGGTGGATATCTTCAGCCAGGCCGGCTACGAGGTGCATGCGATCAGCGGCAAGGCCGAGGCGGCGGACTATCTGACTGCCATCGGTGCCAGCCAGATCCTCGGCCGCGATGCCCTGGCCACCACCCGGCCGATGGAATCGGCGCGCTTCGGCGGCGGCCTGGACAACGTCGGCGGCAGCATGCTGACCAGCCTGTTGGCGCAGACGGCGCCCTACGGCAATGTCGCCGCGGCCGGCCTGGCCGCGTCCGGCGAACTGGACATGACGGTGATGCCGTTCATCATCCGCGGCGTGTCATTGCTGGGGGTAGCCTCGGCCGGCACCGCCCGCGACATCCGCAAGCAGGTCTGGCAACGGCTGGGCAGCGACTGGAAACCGCGTCACCTGGACCGCATCTGTACCCGCGAAGTTGGCCTGGATGGCCTGCCAGAAGTGTTCGCAACGATGCTGGACGGCAAGTCCTTTGGCCGCACTGTCGTAAGAATTGATTGACGGCGGTCACAGCCCGCCCCGGTGTGAAGGCCGCGACTTCACGTCGGCGTAGTGCCAGCACTACACTGCCGGCACTACTTGGGGAAAAACATGGCGCGTATCCTGATCGTCGACGATTCACCATCGCAGTTGATGGGCATCCAGCGCATTGTGGAAAAGCTGGGGCATGAGATTTTCACCGCAACCGATGGCGCCTCCGGGGTGGAGGTTGCCAAGCAGGTGTTGCCGGACCTGGTGCTGATGGATGTGGTGATGCCGAACCTCAACGGTTTCCAGGCCACCCGTACGCTGCGCCGCGAGGCGACCACGCAGCACATCCCGGTGATCCTGGTGACCACCAAGGATCAGGACACCGATCGTTTATGGGGCATGCGCCAGGGCGCGAAGGCCTACATCACCAAGCCCTTCACCGAAGACGATCTGTCGGCGGTGATCGCGCAGGTGTTCAGTGCCGAGGCACCGCCAGTTGGGTGAGAGTGCTTTCTTGGGGAAAGCTTTTTGAGAGGCGGGCTTTGCCCGCCTTTCTTGTTTTTGGTTGCTGGGTTTGCTTTGGGTCTGCTTGTTGGAAGCTTGCCCTCAGCCCAACCAGCAAAAAAAAGAAAAGCGGGCAAAGCCCGCTTCTCTTCAACAGCAACAGCGCAAACCAAACCGCACTCAGTCCTCGCCAAACGCCTTGGCCAGGCCCTTGTAAGCCTTGCGCTGCTCTTCATTGGTCGCCACCGGCGCAATCACCTCCAGCTCCACGATCTGGTCGCCGTCAGGCTTGCCCGGCAAGCCGCGGCCACGCAGGCGCAGCTTGCGGCCGCTGTCCGAATCCGCCGGCACCTTCAGCTCCACCGCGCCGCCCAAGGTCGGCACGCTGATACTGGTGCCCAAGGCGGCCTGCCACGGCGTCACCTGCAAGGTGTAAAGAATATTGCGGCCGTCCACTTCGAACTGCGGATGCGAGGCGTACTCCACTTCCAGCATCAGGTTGCCGCCGCCGCTCCCCTGCCCGCTCAGGCGGATCACCTGGCCCGGACGAATGCCCTTGGGCACGCGCACATCGAGCTGGCGCCCGTCCACGGTGATGCGCAGGCTGTCGCCGTTGTACGCGGCCTCCAGCGGCACCGACAGCTTGGCGCGGGTATCGCGCATAGGCTGCGGGCCTGCGCCGCCGAAGCCAGGGCCCGGACGCCGTCCACCACCAGCACCGCCGCGCTGACGGGCGAACAGGCTTTCGAAGAAATCACTGAAGCCGCCATTGGCGCCACCGCCACCAAATACCTCTTCGAAATCGAAGCCCTGCCCACCACCGAAGTTCGGTGGCGCGTTGAACTCCTCGCCGGGCCGGTAACCCTGCGCGCGCAGCTGGTCATAGGCCTGGCGCTTGGCCGGATCGCGCAGCGCCTCATAGGCCTCGTTGACCGCCTTGAATTTCTCCTCGGCACCGGCTTCCTTGCTTACGTCCGGGTGGTATTTGCGCGCCAGCCGACGGTAGGCCGTCTTGATTTCGGCATCACCGGCGCTGGGTTCAACCCCAAGCGTGGCGTAGTAATCCTTGAATTCCATCCTCACACCTCTGAAAAAAAGCTGGCCCGACACCTTGCGGCAACGGGCCATCGTGCAATCGGCAGGCGCCGTGACCCCATTCTACCGGGCCACGGTGCCTGCGCAGGTGGAAGTTCGCTCACACCATCAGGCGCTGGGCTGGCCCTGCACCACCTGGATGCGCCGCGGTGCCGCCTCGCTGCGCTTGGGGATGCGCACTTCCAGCATGCCGTTGTGGCTGTTGGCGACAATGCCCTCGGCGTCGGCGCTGTCCGGCAATACAAAACGGCGGTTGAAGCTGCCCTGCGCTCGCTCATTGCGGGTCAGGCGCTGGCCTTCGGCCAGTTCAGCTGCGTTGCGCTGGCCGCTGATGGTCAATACGCCTTTCTCCATCTGCACCTCGATGCTGGCCGGGTCGACGCCGGGCAGATCTGCCATCACCACGAAACGATTGGCCTCCTCGCGGATGTCCACTGCCGGCATCCAAGCAGAGGCGCTGCTGCTGGTGACGGTTTCAAGCAACGGCGACAACAACTGGTGAATCTCGGACTGGGTCGGCCACTGGCGGTAACGTACGATGCTCATGATGTCCTCCTGCAAGATATGGCGGGACTGGCACGCCGGAATGGCACTGCCTTCCCCATGCCAAGGACGTATTGTGTGAAGACCGCCTTTTCAAGCTGTTGACGCAACGCTTCCACCGCCTCTTTAAACTCAAATTCAGCCTAGGAGCCCCACCCAATGTCCATCAATGTCGGCGATCGTATTCCGGAAGTGACCCTCAAGCGCCTGCGCGAAGGCCTGGAAACGATCGACACCCATGCACTGTTCGACGGCCGCAAGGCCGTGCTGTTCGCCGTGCCTGGCGCGTTCACCCCGACCTGCTCGGCCCGTCATCTGCCCGGCTATGTCGAGCATTTCGAGGACTTCCGCAAGCGCGGCATCGAGGTGTTCTGTATGGCAGTCAACGACCCGTTCGTGATGCAGGCCTGGGCCAAGAGCCAGTCGGTGCCGGACGGACTGCAGATGCTGTCCGACGGCAATGGCGACTTCACCCGCGCGCTGGGTCTGGAGATGGACGCCAGCGCCTCCGGCATGGGCATGCGTTCGCGCCGCTTCGCTCTGTACATCGAAAACGGCGTGGTGCGCGCGGCATATATCGAACAACCGGGGCAATTCGAGGTATCCGGGGCCGAGCATGTGCTCGCCCATCTGCCCGCATAGGGCGCAACAGAAGGAAAGGCCAGCCATGAGCAAGCAGCCCGCCGCCAAATCGACCAAAGCCACGCAGTTGGCAGGCATCACTGATCGGAAGACCTTGCGCGCCAACGCGCGCAAGAGCATCGAGGATGGTGCGGTTACACCCACCTATACCGCCAACCGTACGGCGGTGATCAAGCTGCTCAATGATGCGTTGGCCACCGAATGGGTATGCGTGCTGCGCTACTACCGCCATTACTACATGGCCAAGGGCATGCTGGCCGATTCGGTGAAGGCCGAGTTCCTGGAGCATGCGCAACAGGAACAGGCGCACGCGGCGCTGTTGTCCGAGCGCATCGTGCAGCTTGGCGGGGAACCGGACCTTGATCCGGACACCCTCACCGCCCGCGCCCATGCCGAGTACAAGGAAGGCGGCAACCTGCGCGACATGGTGCGCGAGAACCTGATCGCCGAGCGCATCGCCATCGACAGTTACCGCGAGATGATCAATTTCGTCGGCGACAAGGACACCACCACCAAGCGCATCCTGGAACAGATCCTGGCCCAGGAAGAAGACCACGCAGACGAGTTCGCCGATCTATTGGAAGGCTGGATCGGCGAGTAACCCGGAGGCTTGCTGGAGCCGAGCCATGCTCGGCTGGAGCTTTGCCGGAAAACCCATGTTTTGGGAGCGGCACAAGCCGCGAAGCTGGCCCCGCTGAAATTGCAGGGATCTTCGTGACCTGATGCATTTGTTGCTTCGCGACTTGCACCGCTGCGACAGGGGGCATTGCTGGCAACGCCCCTGCCGAGCATGGCTCGGCACTACGGTGCTTGCGGTCCACGCGTTGTGGGAGCGGCGTAAGCCGCGAGGCTGATACCGCTGAAATTGCGCGGATCTTCGCGACCTGATGCATTGGTGGCTTCGCGGCTTACGCCGCTCCTACGTGCATTGCTGGGAAAGCCCCTGCCGAGCATGGCTCGGCACTACCTTGCCCTTCAGTTCACTACGCGAAAGCGGACGCGCGTCCAAGCGCCGTCGGCTGCCAACGCAGTGAGGGTGTGCTCGCCGGCATCGTTGAAATCACGCATGAAGGTACGCGCGCCTTGTGTCTGCGCGATCCAGCGGCCGTCGAGCAGCCATTCAATCGTGGCCTCGCTGCCCAGGGCGCGCAGCTGCAGGCGCGGGCCATGCTGTGCGCCCGGCGGGCGCGCCAGTGTCGCCAGGTCATTCAAGCCTTCAATGTGAAGTACGCCATCAGACTGCCTACCGTCATCGGCGCAGTCCGATGCCAACGGCGGCAGGCTTTGTGCCTGCCGTTGCGCCATGGTCAGCCAAGGCGAGGCCATCGCCGGCCAACGCGCGATCTCGCGATCTTCGACCTGCGGATGGCCTTCGCACCCGGGCGACAGCCGCTGGCCCGTCGTTGCGTCCACCTGGTAACGCATGCGCCCGGATTGCCAGTACCTTGCCTCGCGCTCAGGGAAGCTTGGCGGCACCACGCCATCCAGCACCCACGCAGGAAATCGCCTTTGGCACATTGCCGGCGGGGTCTGCTCGGCGGCAATGCCCAGCGGCCAACATATCTCGACTTCGCTGACGCTGTCCGGGCGTGCGCGAACGGCGTTGTCACCGGCCTGGCGCGGCAGGCTGTCGATGACCTCGAACATCAACGGCAAGGCGGTGACCGCGCCATATTGCCCCGGCAAGGGTGTTCCATCCGGACGCCCGACCCAGACGCCAACGGTATAGGAGCGGGTGCTGCCGATTGCCCAGGCATCGCGGTAGCCGTAGCTGGTGCCGGTCTTCCATGCAACGCGCGGGCGGTTGCCGGTATCGAAGGTGCCCACGCCATAGCCGGGGCGCGGATTGGATTCAAGCACATCGCGTACGATCCATGCGGCACCCGGCGATACCAGCCGGCGCTCGATGCGTGGGTCTTTCGACGTGTAGCGCACGCGACCGGCGATGCCTTCCCGATTGAGCGCGGAGAACGCCCCCACCAGATCCTCCAGGCGCGCACCGGTGCCCCCGAGAATCAACGCAAGGCTGGGCTGGGTGCCGTGCGGGAAACGCAGATTGATGCCGGCATTGCCCAGCCTTGCCGCAAATCGCGATGGCCCAACGCGATCCAGCAAATCCACCGAGGGCACGTTCAAGGACAGTCGCAACGCCGTTGCCGCGCCGACCGGACCATTGAACGCCGCATCAAAGTTGCCCGGCCGGTAGCCACCAAAACTCTGCGGCGCATCCACGATCAGGCTTTCCGAATGGATCAGGCCGTCATCCAGGGCCATGCCATACAGGAACGGTTTGAGCGTTGAGCCGGGCGAGCGCCAGGCCTGCACCATGTCGACATGGCCAAGCCGTGCCTTGTCGGCGAAAGTGACCGAGCCGACATAGGCGCGCGCCTCCAGCGTGCTGTTGTCCATCACCAGCAAGGCTGCCGAGGTGCGCTCCGGCAGCTGTGAGAAATACGAGGAAACACGTTCTTCCAGCGTGCGTTGCAGGCCGCTGTCGATCGTGGTTTCGATCTGCGGCACACGCGGATACGTGCTGCGCATACGCTGCGCCAGCAAGGCTGCATGCAGGGGCTGCTGCAGTGAACGCGCGACCACCGGCTCGATACGCGCATCGGCGACATCATCGGCCGACCACACCTTGAGCTCAGCCATGCGTGCCAGCACCTTGTCGCGGGCGCGCTGCGCGGCCTCGGGATGGCGATCCGGGCGCAGCCGGCTCGGGGATTGTGGCAGCACCGCCAGCAATGCGGCCTCGGCCTGCGACAGATGCGTGGCCGACTTGCCCAGATAGGCCCAGCTGGCCGCTTCCACGCCTTCGATGGTGCCGCCGTAAGGTGCGCGCTCCAGGTACAGATCGAGGATCTGCGACTTGCTCAGATGCAGTTCCAGCTGCAGCGCGCGCAGCAGCTGTTTCACTTTGCCCCAGGGCGTACGCGTGTGCGGATCGAGGATGCGCGCGACCTGCATGGTCAGCGTGGAACCGCCGGAGACGATGCGCCGTTCCAGCAGCATCTGCTTGCCGGCGCGTGCAAGCGCCCACGGATTGATGCCGGGGTGGCGCCAGAACCAGCGATCTTCGTAGGTCAACAAGGCCTGCAGGTACAGCGGCGAGAGGGTCTTCGCGTCTGCCGGGTAACGCCACACGCCTTCGGCATCGGCGAAGGCGCGCAGCGGCGTGCCGTCACGCGCGACCACCAAGGTGCTGGTATCGCGTGATCTCGGTAGTGGCAGCGGGAATGCCAGGTCCAGTACCAGCAGCAATGTCAGCAGGGCGGCGAGCGCCCAGCGCAGGTTGCGGAGCGTAAAGATGGTGCGCACGCGGGTGGCAACGTGTTTCAGCCGGGAGGCGCGCGTTTTCAATGGGGATGATTCTTCAGACATTGCCTGTGGAGCTGGGGCGGAACGGCTTGGCCGCGGAAGAGCTTACCCCTCCCCAGCCCTCCCCTTGCCGTTGGCAAAGGGAGGGAGCAGGAGCAGCTGCCTGACGCCGCGATCGTTGCCTGTGGCGCTGGAACGGATTGGGCGTGGATGAGCTTACCCCTCCCCAGCCCTCCCCTTGCCTCCGGCAAAGGGAGGGAGCAGCAGCCAATTACGGCTGCACCACCGTGATGGTGCTGGGGTTGGAGCGGCCAACGCCGCGCATGTCGGGACGGTACATATCCTCGGCCAACGGCGGCGGCACCATGTAGGTGCCCGGGGTGACCGCACGCACCAGGTAGAACACGTGTGCGGTGCTGCCACGCGACAGCTTCAGGGCGGCTACATAGCGGTCATCACGGAACTCCTCGTGCTTGACGTCGGCAGCGCTGGAGCGGTCGCTGACCTTGACCTCGCCCACCACCACGTCGGCCCACTGCTTGGCATCACCAAGATTGAAGTTCTCGATCTCCAGCCCGGCTGGCAACAGGTCGGTGAGCAGGGCATCGGGCATGTTCGAGTTGGAGGTGACGCTGAGCCGTACGATCAAGGCCTCGCCTTCCTTCAACGGACGCGGCGTCCACGGCTTGCCATCGGTGCCGAACCAGGACCGCTCAATGCCGATCACGCTGTTATCCGGTGCCGGCGGCTGCCGCGGAATACCGGCAACGTCGAGGCTGGCGAACATCGGCGCCTCGCCCTGCGGCGAGAAACGCACACCCTGCGCCAACTGCGCCGCATCGAAAACGCGGCCAAAGGCCTTGCGTGCACTGATGCTTTCGAGCTTGTCGCCGACCGCAAGCTCACCGGACACCAGCTTCTTCTGGTTGGCCATCAAGGCCTTGCCCAGGCGCGCCAGCGCCACCTGTTCCTGCGTGCTCAGCCACATCAGGCCACTGCCGCGGCGCACATCCAGGGTGCGGCCCAGATCGATCACACGCGCGTCGTACTCCGGCTTGGACAGGCCGCGCTCGTGCAGCAGCGCGATCATCAAGGCCTCGTCGCGCAGGCGGGTGCCGTAGTCGCCGAAGTACTCCGGGCGGTCCGCACTGGACTTGGCGAAGCCCGCGGCTATCGCCGCCTGGCCGCGCTTGCTGTCGCCCTGGATCGCCAACGCCGCACCCAGGTGCACCAGCGACAGGCCGGTGACCGCCTTGCTGCGCTCGTTGTCCCACAGCGTGCGCAGCGTACCCAGCGGCGCGCGGTTGACCCGTGCCAGCACGTAGCCGGAATAGGCCTGGTTGGCGAATTTCAAACCATCGCGACGATCACTGCCGTAGAACTGGTTACCGCCACTGAGCAGGTCTTCGCTGATGCGGTTCAAGGCCTTCTGCAGCACGTTCTCCGGCACCGCGAAGCCGGCGTCCTTGGCGTCGAGCAGGAACTCGGCGACATAGGGGGTCAATGCCGGGTTGATGTAGTCGTCGTCGCCCCACATCGAGAAGTTGCCGTTGGCCACCTGCATCGAGGCCAGCCGCCCGAACGCGCCTTCCATGCGCTCGCGGCGAGCCTTGGCATCCAGGCCATCGGCACCCAGCATGGCCGAGGTGGCCTCATCCAGCATCAGCGCCGCATAGCCCTTGCTGGTGGTCTGCTCGGCACAGCCGTAGGGGTAGTTCAACGCCCCCTGCAGCGCCGAGGCGAACGGGATTGGCGGCAAGGCGCTGACCAGCATGCGCGCATTGACCGAGCCACCCATCAGGCCATTGGCGAAGCTGCTGTCCAGGGTGACTGGCGCCAGCGGGTCCAGGGTACGCGTCTGCGAGCGCAGTACCGACGGCCACGCCGCACGTACGGGAAGGTCGTAGCGGCGGTCCACCTTGAAGCCATTGCCGTCCACCCGCACCCGCACCTTGGCCACGCTATAGCCTTCCTGCGCGGTCAGCGGGAAGCTCAGCGTGCTCTTGGCATCGCCAGCCAACTGCACCGTGCGGGTCGATTCGGCGATGCCGAGCGGGCCTTCGCCATCCACGCGCACGTTGAACTCGCCCGGCTTGCCGGTGAAGTTCTGCACGTCGAGGGTGACCGTGCTGCGGTCGCCCGGCGCCATCACCCGCGGCATGCTTGCCTCGGCCAGGATTGGCGCGCGCACCAGCGTTTCCACGTCACGGTTGCCATAGCGGTCGGCCGAATAGACCATTGTCGATACGCGCAGGGTGCCGTTGAAATCAGGCACCTGCAGCTGCACCCGTGCATTGCCCTTGGCATCCAGCGCCACCGGGCCGGAGAACAGATCCACCGTCTGCACGCGCGCGGTCGGCCGCTTGGCCTGCGGCAGTGCTGCCAGGGCCATGTCACCACCGAACTTCAGCTTGCCGCTATTGCCCTCGAAGCTTTCGATCACGCGCCCGTAGATGTCATAGGCATCCACGCCGAGGCGACGCTGCGCGAAGAAGTGCCCGGGTGCATCCGGCACCGGGAAGCGGGTGATGTTGAGGATGCCCACGTCGACCGCCGAGACGGTGACGTGCGCCGGCTTGCCAGCCAGCTCGGGCGCGCTGACGGTGACCGTCATCGGCTGTTCCGGGCGCATCTGCTTGGGCGCGACCAGACCTACCGCGACGCGGCGGTCGCGGCGATCCATCGGCACATGCACCACGCCAACAGCACGCGCCGGGGTGACCTTGCTCGGCGCGCTGCCACCACGGAACACCAGCGCGGTGATGTACACATCATGACGCTCCCAGTCCTTGCTGACCGGGATTTCAAAGGTGCTTCCGGGCTTGGCGTCGATGTCCTGCACGTACAGCATGTGGTCGCTTTCCACCATCAACACGCCACGGCCGGCATGCGGCGGGGTCAGCGTGACCTTGACGGTGTCTCCGGCGCGATAGCCGGTCTTGTCCAGCGACAGCTTGACCTTGTCGGGACGTGCATCGAGACCACGGTTGTCATCATTCCAGCTCCAACCGGCGCGGAACGGATAGCGCATGGTCAGGCCGGTGGCCGGATCGAACACGTCCACCCGGTACTCGCCCCATTCGACCGGGAAGTCGAAGCGGGCTGAGGTCGCACCGGCGTCGATGGTGCGGGTTTCCTTGTTCTCGAAGCGGCGGGTGAAGTCGTAGTCCCAACGGTTGTCGGTATAGGTCCAGTGGTAGTCGCGCAGTTCGCGCACCAGGGTGACCTTCAGCCCCTTGGCCGGCTGCGGCTTGCCGTCGGCATCCACGCGCATCAGTTCGAAGCGGGCATTGGCGTTGGCATCGGCGCCGTCGGTGTCGTTGAACAGCGGGCGCACCGCGACCAGTGCGGGTGCCGGCCACATCACCCGCTTCAGGGTGCGGGTAACGGTGCGGCCACCGGTCTCATAGACACTGCCGGACAGCAGCGCAGCCACGGTGGTGGCCTTGCCAGCTTCGGCCGGCAGCGCGACGTCTTCGCGCAGCTTGCCGTCCTTGGGCAGGGTGGTGTCGATCACGTCATTGGCTTCGCGCGGCAGCTGCACGGTCGGGTCGCCGAAGAACCAGCCCGGCATCGACTCGACCGGGTGCTGTTCGACTGCCACCGCCAGACGCGCAGTGAAGCGGTTGCCATCGGCCGGTGCGCCATACAGATAGGCCGCGTCGGCCTGCAGCTTCAGTGCCTCGCCCGGCTTGAGCGTCTTCTGCGCGCTGTCCAGGTCCAGCTTCATGCGCTCGGGCAGGAATTCCTCGATGCGCAGGGTCATGCCCTGCACGGCTTCCTTGCTGGCCGGGTCGGTACGGAACTCAACGGTCCAGCGCCCGGTGGGTGCTTCCGCCGGGATGGTCTGCTCAAACGCGAAATAGCCCTGTTCGCCTGGCTGCAGGCGGGTCTCGCGGAAGGTCTTGCCGTCCGGCTGCTTGAGCCGCAGGAACACCGGCTGGCCGCCGGTGGCTGGCCCGGCCAGGGTCTTGCCGTCGTTGTCACGCAGCAGCGCGGAGATGCGCACGGTCTCGCCAGGGCGGTACAGATCACGCCCGGACCAGGCGAAGACGTCGAAGTTGGCGTTCTGGCGCCCGGCCACAGCGAACTCGCTCAGGTCCAGCGCCGGCTGGTTGAACGGCAGCATGGTGGTGTCGCTGCCACTGCTGGCGACCAGCACATGGGCGGCATCCAGCGTGTAGTTCAGCAAAGCGTTGCCATTGCCGTCAGTCTGGCCCTTGAGGATGACCTCGCCCTTGCCATCGATGACCTTCAGCTCGACCTTCTTGGCCGGCGAACCGTCGGCCAGCGAGGCGGTATGGACGAACAGCTTGTCCTTGTAGGCGCGGGTGTGCAGACCGATGTCGCTGACCGTGAAGAACGAGGTATCGAACTCGTTGTCGAAACTGCCGGTACGCTTCATCACCGCGAAGTACAGACCGGGCTGCTGCAGTTCCTTCACCTCTTGGATCGGCAGATAGGTCAGCACCCGCTCGTTCTGCTTGCCACCCAGGATGAAGCGATTGACGTAGACCGGCTCGGCCAGTTGGTTGAGCGGGGTCTTGTCACCGTATTCGCTGTCCAGCTCCCAGCTGCCACGGCGACCGCCGCGCTGGTACTGGCTGAAGAAGGTGGGCAGGTCCTTTTCGCGCACGCGCAGGAACTCGACATCCACCTCCGGCACGTTCACCGAGACTACTGGCAGGCCGCGGCTCTCACGGGCCGGCAGCACGCTGCCCTGCGAGGCGAAGCCTACCGCAGGATCCAGCTCGCCGGTGAAGACCTTCTGCTTGACCTCGGTACCCAGCCGGTTGCCGTCGGCCGCCAGCAGGTCGGCCGAGATGATCAGCGTGTATTCCTTGGCCGCCTCCACATAGGGATAGCGCAGGGTCTTGCCGTCATCGGACAGCGACCAGCTGCTGTCCTCGTTGCCGACCTTCTCCTCGAAGCGCAGCAGCTTGTCGAAGTCCTGGGTGCCGACCAGCGGGCGCGAGAACTCCACCGCCAACGCGAGACCGTCGCCGCCCTTCTGGTCCGGGTAGGCACGCAGCATGGCAAAACCCTTGACCTCTTCCTGCTTGGTCTGGATCGCCTCACCGCTGGCGCCGGGCAGCTGCCCGGTTTCGTTCCTGCTGCATCCTGCAACCAAGGCCAGCGCCACCAAGGCGGCCGCAGCCCAACGAATACGCTTCAACATCCTGTTAGCCATGGCGTCCTCCCGCAGATCGCCGGAGTATAACCAGCCGATAGGTAAGGACCTGTGTAGCGAAATGCATTTTGCAGACGATTTGTCTGGAAGGCGGTCTACCCAGCAGCACCTGGTCGGTTCGAGTCTCCAACGCAGCAAAAGCGAAGGGCCGCTGATATCAGCGGCCCTTCGCTTGACTTCCTCGTCCATACAACCATGGACGGAGCCAAAACTCAGAACGCATCACCCGGTACGCGCACCCAGCCTTCCATCAGGATACGGGCACTGCGGCTCATCACCGCCTTGGTGACGGTCCATTGGCCATCGACCAGCGCGACCGCGGCACCAACGCGCAGCGTGCCGGATGGATGGCCGAAGCGCACCGCATCACGCTGACCGCCGCCGGCGGCGAGGTTGACCAGCGTGCCTGGCACTGCAGCTGCGGTGGCGATGGCTACCGATGCGGTGCCCATCATTGCGTGGTGCAACTTGCCCATCGACATCGCGCGGGCATTGAGGTCGATGTCGGTGGCGTGGATCTGCTTGTTGCCGCTGGAAACGTAGTCAAGCGGCGGCGCCACGAACGCGACCTTGGGCGTGTGCTGGCGCTTGAGCGCTTCTTCAGGCGTCTTGATCAGGCCCATGCGCAGCGCACCGGCAACACGGATGGCCTCCAGCTTGATCAGTGCCGCCTTGTCGTCATTGATGGCGGGCTGCAGTTCGGCACCGGTATAGCCGATGTCCGCTGCATTGACGAACACCGTGGGGATGCCGGCGGTGATCATGGTCGCCTGCAGTTTGCCGACCCCGGGCACATCGAGTTCGTCGACCAGGTTGCCGGTGGGGAACATCGCGCCGCCGCCCTCGCCTTCACCCTCGTCGGCTGGGTCGATGAACTCCAGCACGATCTCGGCGGCGGGAAAGGTCACGCCATCGAGCTCGAAGTCGCCGGTTTCCTGTACCTGGCCATCGGTAACCGGAACGTGCGCAATGATGGTCTTGTTGATATTGGCCTGCCAGATGCGCACTTCGCAGATGCCGTTCGCGGGAATGCGTGCCGGATCGACGTAGCCTGCATGCAGCGCGAATGCACCTGCACCGGTCGAGAGATTGCCGCAATTGCCGGACCAGTCGACGAAGTCGGTGTCGATCGACACCTGTCCGTACAGGTAGTCCACGTCGTGATCGGGCTTGCTGCTGGGCGCGATGATCACGCACTTGCTGGTGCTGGAGGTAGCGCCGCCCATGCCATCGGTGTGCTTGGCATAGGGATCAGGGGAACCGATCACCCGCTGCAGCAGGTGGTCACGTGCCGAGCCCGGCTGTTGGGCGCTGGCTGGCAGGTCTTCCAGGCGGAAAAATACGCCCTTGGAAGTGCCGCCGCGCATGTAGGTGGCCGGGATCTTGATCTGGGGGGCACGGGACATTGAGTGGGTTTCCTTGGGTATGTTGGTTTACCGGGATGGGAGCTATCCCCCTCTCCCCAACCCCTCTCCCGCGAGGGGAGAGGGGCTTTGGTCCGCGCGAGCGCCAGCAATGCTGGATCTCGCATCATCTGCTTTTGCCCCCCTCTCCCTTTACGGGAGAGGGGTTGAGGGAGAGGGCGCTCACAGTCGCAAGAATCACTTCCAGCACCGCATCGCCGTTCCCAAGAATCTCGTTGTTCCAGAACCGCAGAACTTTGAAGCCCTGACTCTCCAACCAGGCATCGCGCCTTGCATCCTGCCTGCTCTGGTTGTGTTGCCCGCCATCAGCTTCAACTATCAGCCGCGCCCCAAAGTGCACGAAGTCCACTACATACGGCCCCAGCGGCTGCTGTCGGCGGAACTTCTCACCCAGCAGACGATGTGCCCGAAGGTGGCGCCATAACCGCTGCTCAGCTTCGGTCATGTTTTTACGTAGCGACTTTGCAAATTTGAGCTGCTGCATGATTGCGGGCCTCCTTTGCCCCCTCTCCCCAACCCCTCTCCCGCGAGGGGAGAGGGGCTTAGGCCTCATGCAGTCTCATGAATCTCGTGTCGCAGTTGGATCACCACGCCCCTCTCCCTCTACGGGACAGGGGTCGGGGGAGAGGGTAGCTTTAGCCCTCAGGCAACCGAGCCCTCCAGGAAATCCTGTGCAAAGCGCTGCAGCACGCCGCCGGCCTCGTAGATCGCAACTTCTTCGTCCGAATCCAGGCGGCAGGTCATCGGCACCCTGACCACTTCACCGTTGCGGCGGGTGATGACCAGGGTCAGATCGGTACGCGGGGTGCGCAGGCCGATCACGTCATAGCTTTCAGTGCCATCGATGCCCAGCGTGTTGCGGTTGGTGCCCGGCTTGAACTCCAGCGGCAACACGCCCATGCCGATCAGGTTGGTGCGGTGAATCCGCTCGAAGCCTTCGGCGGCAATCGCCTCCACACCCGCAAGACGCACGCCCTTGGCGGCCCAGTCACGCGAGCTGCCCTGGCCGTAGTCGGCACCGGCGATGATGATCAGCGGCTGCTTGCGTTCCATGTAGGTCTCGATTGCCTCCCACATGCGCATGACCTTGCCTTCCGGCTCCACCCGCGCCAGCGAGCCCTGCTTCACGCTGCCGTCCTCGTTGCGCACCATCTCGTTGAACAGCTTTGGATTGGCGAAGGTGGCGCGCTGTGCGGTGAGGTGATCGCCGCGATGGGTGGCGTAGGAATTGAAGTCCTCCTCCGGCAGGCCCATCTTGGCCAGGTATTCACCGGCCGCACTGGACAGCAGGATCGCGTTGGACGGCGACAGGTGGTCGGTGGTGATGTTGTCCGGCAGCACCGCCAGCGGCAACATGCCGCGCAGCGTGCGCTCACCGGCCAATGCCCCCTCCCAGTACGGCGGGCGGCGGATATAGGTGCTCTGCGGGCGCCAGTTGTACAACGGGCTGACCTTTTCACCGTGTTCGACGCGGATGTTGAACATCGGGTTGTAGACCTTGCGGAACTGCTCCGGCTTCACCGCTGCCTTCACCACCGCGTCGATCTCTGCGTCGCTTGGCCAGATGTCCTTCAGGCGCACTTCCTTGCCGTCGGCATCGACACCCAGCACGTCCTTCTCGATATCGAAGCGCACGGTACCGGCAATGGCATAAGCAATCACCAACGGCGGCGAGGCCAGGAAGGCCTGCTTGGCATACGGATGGATGCGGCCATCGAAGTTGCGGTTACCCGACAGCACGGCGGTCGCGTACAGGTCACGGTCGATGATTTCCTGCTGGATTTTCGGGTCCAGTGCACCGCTCATGCCGTTGCAGGTGGTACAGGCGAAGGCGACGATGCCAAAGCCCAGCTGCTCCAGGTCCGGCAGCAGGCCGGCTTCTTCCAGATACAGTTGCACCGCCTTGGAACCCGGCGCCAGCGATGACTTCACCCACGGTTTGCGGGTCAAACCACGCGCATTGGCATTGCGCGCCAGCAGCGCGGCGGCAATCACATTGCGCGGATTGGAGGTATTGGTGCAGCTGGTGATGGCAGCGATGATCACCGCGCCATCCGGCATCAGGCCTTCGGCCTCCTCACTCTTGCCGCTGAGCAGCTTGGCTTCGTCGGCGATGCCGCGCTCGGCCAGATCCGACACCGGCAGGCGCTTGTGCGGGTTGCTGGGGCCGGCCATGTTGCGCACCACGCTGGACAGATCGAACTCCAGCACCCGCTCGTACTGTGCGGTTTCCAGTGCATCGGCCCACAGACCGGTGGTCCTGGCGTAGTTCTCGACCAGCGCGGTCTGCGCTTCCTCGCGCCCGGTCAGGCGCAGGTAATCGATGGTCTGCTGATCGATGTAGAACATCGCCGCAGTGGCGCCGTATTCGGGGCACATATTGGAGATGGTGGCGCGGTCACCGATGGTCAGTGCGGCAGCACCTTCACCGAAGAACTCCAGGTAAGCGCCAACCACGCGTTCCTTGCGCAGGAACTCGGTAATCGCCAGCACCACGTCGGTGGCGGTGATGTTCGGCTGCGGCTTTCCGGTCAGCTTGACGCCGATGATGTCGGGCAAGCGCATCCACGAGGCGCGGCCCAGCATCACGTTCTCGGCTTCCAGTCCGCCGACGCCGATGGCGATGACGCCCAGTGCATCCACGTGCGGAGTGTGGCTGTCGGTGCCGACGCAGGTATCCGGGAAGGCCACCCCGCCCTGCTGGTAGATCACCGGCGACATCTTCTCCAGGTTGATCTGGTGCATGATGCCGTTACCCGGCGGGATCACATCGACGTTCTCGAAGGCCAGCTTGGTCCAGTCGATGAAGTGGAAGCGGTCTTCGTTGCGGCGGTCTTCGATGGCGCGGTTCTTGGTGAACGCGTCCGGATCGTAGCCGCCACATTCCACTGCCAGTGAGTGGTCGACGATCAGCTGCACCGGCACCACCGGATTGACCTTGGCCGGATCACCGCCCTTGTCGGCAATGGCGTCGCGCAGGCCGGCCAGGTCGACCAGTGCGGTCTGGCCGAGGATATCGTGGCAGACCACGCGTGCCGGGAACCAGGGAAAATCGAGATCGCGCTTGCGCTCGATCAGCTGCTTGAGCGAATCAGTGAGCGTAGCCGGGTTGCAGCGGCGCACCAGGTTTTCTGCCAGCACGCGCGAGGTATACGGCAGCGTGGCGTAGGCGCCGGGCTGGATGGCATCGACTGCGGCGCGCGCATCGAAGTAGTCGAGCGTGCTGCCTGCGAGGTGTTTGCGGTAATCGGTATTCATGGCTGGCCTGTGAGGGTCTGGGCTTGCTGGTGTGCTTTGGGCTTTGCTCGCAGCTGCTTGCGATTGCATGAGCCACACAGCAACACATGGAACCTGTGGCTTCCCTTCTCCCGCCTGCGGGGGAAGGTGCCCGAAGGGCGGATGGGGGGGAGCTCCTGCTCTTGCTTGAGCTCCAGCTTTGCTTCGCTTTTTCTACGAGCTTGAAGCGGGCTGTACGTGCTGGAAGCTTCCCCTCACCCCAACCCCTCTCCCGCAAGCGGGAGAGGGGCTTTTAGGCATCACGCATCATCCATGCTTCGGCATCAGCCGCGCTTGTCCAACGGCACGAAGGTCTGGTCTTCCGGACCGGTGTAGTTTGCACTCGGGCGGATGATCTTGCCGTCGATGCGCTGCTCGATGATGTGTGCGCTCCAACCCGCAGTACGCGCAATCACGAACAGCGGAGTGAACATCGCGGTCGGCACGCCCATCATGTGGTAGCTGACGGCACTGAACCAATCCAGGTTCGGGAACATCTTCTTGATATCCCACATCACCGACTCCAGACGCTCGGCGATGTCGTACATCTTCATGTTCTCCTGCTCGGCCGACAGCTCGCGCGAGACATCCTTGATCACCTTGTTGCGCGGATCGGAGACGGTGTAGACCGGGTGGCCGAAACCAATCACCACTTCCTTGCGCTCGACGCGGGCCTTGATGTCCGCCTCGGCTTCGTCGGGCGTTTCGTACCGCTTCTGCACTTCGAAGGCGACTTCATTGGCGCCACCGTGCTTGGGACCGCGCAGCGCACCGATACCGCCGGTGATGGCGCTGTACATGTCGCTGCCGGTGCCGGCGATGACGCGGCAGGCGAAGGTCGAGGCGTTGAATTCGTGTTCCGCGTACAGGATCAGGCTGGTGTGCATGGCCTTGACCCAGGACTCGCGCGGCTGCTCGCCGTGCAGCAGGTGCAGGAAGTGGCCGCCGATCGAATCATCGTCGGTCTCCACGTCGATGACCTTGCCGTTGTGGCTCCAGTGGTACCAGTACAGCAGCATCGAACCCAGCGAAGCCATCAGCTTGTCGGCGATGTCGCGCGCACCCGGGTGGTTGTGGTCGTCCTTCTCCGGCGACACGCAGCCCAGCACGGACACGCCAGTGCGCATCACATCCATCGGATGCGCCGAGGGCGGCAACTCTTCCAGCGCGGCCTTCACCGCTGCCGGGATGCCACGCAACGCCTTCAGCTTGGCCTTGTAGGCGCGCAGCTCGGCCTTGTTCGGCAGCTTGCCGTGCACCAGCAGGTGGGCGATTTCCTCGAACTCGCTGGTGTTGGCCAGGTCCAGGATGTCGTAGCCACGGTAATGCAGGTCGTTGCCGCTGCGGCCAACGGTGCACAGGGCGGTGTTGCCGGCAGCGGTGCCGGACAGGGCGACGGACTTCTTCGGCTTGAACGCCGGTGCGGCAGTTTGCTCTGACATGGTGTTTACCTCCGGGAAAACGGGTTCACGATTTCAATCGGGATTACGATCGGTGCCGCGCGTGGTCTGCTCCAGCAGCCGTTGCAGCATCTCGATCTGACGATTCTGTTGTTCAACCAGCGAGGCCCAGTCCTGCGAACGCAGCAGGTCGAGCTTTTCGTGGATCTGCAGTACTTCAAGTTCGGACTTGATGTTGACCTGGTAGTCGTTCTCGGCATGCATCCGGTCCACGGCCGCCTGCCGGTTCTGGCTCATCATGATGATCGGCGCCTGCACTGCCGCCAGGCAGGACAGCACCAGGTTCAGCAGGATGTAGGGATAGGGATCAAAGGCCTTGGCCAGCATGAAACTGTTGGCCACCATCCATACCAGCAGCAGGAAGAAAAAGCACAGGATGAAACTCCAGCTCCCCCCACTTCCGCCACCCGGTCGGCAATCCGCTCACCGAACGTGCGCGTCCTGCGGAACTCCTGCCCCACATTGCGTGCTACCTGCCGCCGCGAGATGAAACGCTCGACCACGTCACGCTCTTCCGGTGGCAGCTGCTCCAGTTCTTTCTGCAACAGCTGCCGCGCCGTTTCACGGCGATCAACACGGGTGGTACGGGATGAAGTGCTTGCCATGGTGTTTTCAGCTGGCGGGTTGGACCGCCATCATGCGCCCTTGGCTGCGAACACTTTGTCCAGCTGGCCCTCGAAGGCGTGGTAGCCGATGCGGTCGTACAGTTCCTCGCGGGTCTGCATGGTTTCCACCACGTTGCGCTGGTGACCGTCACGGCGGATGGCTTCGTAGACGTTCTCGGCGGCCTTGTTGGCCGCGCGGAACGCCGACAGCGGGAACAGCTGCATCGCCACGCCGGCCGACGCCAGTTCATCACGACTGAACAGCGGGGTCGCGCCAAATTCGGTGATGTTGGCCAGCAGCGGCACCTTCACTGCATCGGCGAAGCGCTTGTAGGTCTGCAGGTCATAGGCCGCCTCGGCGAAGATGCCGTCGGCACCGGCTTCCACGCAGGCCAGCGCGCGCTCGATGGCCGCGTCCACGCCTTCCATCTGGATGGCATCGGTGCGGGCGATCAGGAAAAAATCCGGGTCGGTCTTGGCATCGGCGGCGGCCTTCACGCGGTCAACCATTTCCCCCTGCGAGACGATTTCCTTGCCCGGACGATGACCGCAACGCTTGGCACCCACCTGGTCCTCGATATGGCATGCGGCGGCGCCAGCCTTGATCAGCGACTTCACCGTGCGTGCGATGTTGAACGCGCTGGGGCCGAAGCCGGTATCGATATCCACCATCAGCGGCAGGTCGCAGACATCGCTGATGCGGCGCACGTCGATCAACACATCTTCCATCGTATTGATGCCCAGGTCCGGCAGACCCAACGAGCCGGCGGCGACGCCGCCACCGGACAGGTAAATCGCGCGGTAACCGGCGCGCTTGGCCAGCAGGGCGTGGTTGGCGTTGATCGCACCCACCACCTGCAGGGGGGATTCGGCGGCCAGTGCGGCGCGGAAGGCAGCGCCGGCGGAAGAAAGACTCATGGGTTGGCTCCTGGCTTGTGGCTGGGCGGTGGCGAGCATGCCATTCCGCTGTGACGGTTAATCTGGCACCATCAGAAGCATTGATCAATCTTGATTCAATAAATCAACCTATTGAATACGCCATGCCCGACGCCCTCGATCCCGAATTGATCCCTGCCAACGAAGCCTGCGCCCTGCTCGGCATCAGCGCCGCCACGTTGTATGCCTATGTCAGCCGCGGCCAACTCACTTCACGACCGGGCACATCCGCACGCAGCCGCGTGTACCTGCGCGCCGAAGTCGAACGACTGGCGCAGCGCAAGCAGGCCGGCCGGGGGGCCGAACGTGGTGCCGCACAAAGCCTGGATCGCGGCCTGCCGGTATTGGAAACCCGCATCTCGCTGATCCGTCCGGATGCGCCCTATTACCGCGGCCGCTCCGCCGTGGCCGCCGCGCAGGCAGGAGCCACGCTGGAAGACATCGCGCGCCTGCTATGGGAGAGCGAGGAACAAGACCCGTTCGCGGCGACCGCCCTGCCCTCGTGGCCGCCACGCATCGCCAGCCTGGCATTGGATACCAGCCTGCCGCCAGTCGAGCGCGCGATGGCGTGCATCCCGCTGCTGGCACTGGAGCAACGCCAATCACTCAATGCCGCAGCATCGGTGCGACGCGAGGTCGCCGCGATGCTGCTACGCCAGAACGCGGCCTTGCTGGTTGGCACCGAGCCCGATGCGCGACCAGTGCATCGCCTGCTCGCCGATGCATGGCTTCCGGGCAATGCGGCCTTCGCCGAACTGGTGCGCTCGGCGCTGGTGCTGTGCGCCGATCACGAATTGAATGTTTCCGCGTTTGCCGCGCGCGTGGTTGCTTCTACCGGTGCGCATCTGCACGCCACGGTGAGCGCTGGATTGGCGGCCCTGTCGGGCCCGCGCCACGGCGGTGCCACCGCGCGGGCGCATGCCTTGCTGGTGGATGCAGAAGCCAGCGGGTCGCCCGCTGCCTTCATCGCCGAACGTTGGCGGCGCGGCGATGAGCTGCCCGGCTTCAATCACCTGCTGTATCCAGATGGCGATCCGCGCGGTGCCGAAGTATTGCGTCAACTGCGTGAACTAAGCGCTGATTCGCCGCGCATGCAGCATGTGGAAGCAGTTTTGGCTGCTACCGAAGAAGTCAGCGGACAGCGCCCGAATATTGATGGAATGCTCGGTGCGATCTGCTATGTCCACGAGCTGCCTGGCGCGCACGCGCTGGTGATGTTCGCCACCGCCCGGCTTACCGGCTGGTTGGCGCATGCGCTGGAACAGCAGGCACTGGGCACCTTGATACGGCCGCGTGCGCGCTATACCGGGTTGGCGCCGAGGGGGTGAGCTTTTACCCCCTCCCTTTTGCGTAGCAAAGGGGAGGGTTGGGGAGGGGTAAGCTTTTGCGGCCCCTCTCGCATTGCCAGCTTCGCGGCTTACGCCGCTCCCACAACACGCGAGGACCACTGATTGATGATCTGCGCAATCGCCTGCACGCCATCGGTCAAAGCAGCCGGGCCCGGCTGCAGGATCAGCGGTGATTTGATCTCGTGCAGTTCACCATCACGCACCGCATTGATCGCCTCCCAGCCGGGGCGTGCCGCCACCCGCTCAGGGCGGAACTTCTTCCCGCACCATGAGCCGATGATGATGTCCGGGTTGCGCGCGATCACCGGATCACCATTGGCGAGGATGCGCGCCTTGGCCAGCGGCTCGCGCGACAACTCCGGAAACACATCGATGCCGCCGGCAATCTCCACCAGCTCGGCGCCCCACTGGATGCCGGTGATGATGGGCTCATCCCATTCCTCGACATAGACGCGCGGGCGCTGCGGCAACTTCGCCGCCTGCCCGGCAATCGCATCCAGGCCGCGCTGAAGCTCATCAGCATAGACATTGGCGCGTGCGGCCACGCCCACCAGCCCACCAAGACGGCGGATGTAGTCAATGATGCCGGCCACGCTGCGGTGGTTGGCGATCCACACTTCCACACCGTTGCGTATCAACTCGGCAGCGATATCTGCCTGGATGTCGGAAAAGCCGATCGCCAGGTCCGGCTTCAGCTTTAGGATCTCGCCGACCTTGGCACTGGTGAAGGCGCTGACCTTGGGCTTGTCGCGGCGCGCTTCCGGTGGCCGCACGGTGAATCCGCTGATGCCGACGATACGGTCCTGCTCGCCCAGTGCGTACAGGGTTTCGGTCGGCTCTTCGGTCAGGCAGACAATGCGGCGCGGACCAATCATGGTGCAGCGAACTCCGTTGTATCGACGAATACGGCAGGGCTGTTCCAGGGATGGTGCGCAGCGATGCCCTCATCCAACAGCCGCTGCAAGCGCGGCAGATCGCGCGGGATGCAGAACTCCAGCCGGATCGTGGCAGCACGCACCAGTTCGCCGGCGTGGCCAGCCACACTATGCGTGCCTTCGAGCACGCGAAACTGCTCCTGCCCCGGCGCGGATTCCCACATGCCGTCGGCATAGCCGCCAGCAGACAGATCATCAACCGCCAGGATTGCTTGTTTCAGCGCCTCCAGCTGCGCCGGAGGCACGAAAACGGTGATGCGATAGACGGGATACAGCTGCATCATCCAGCTGCCACCAGCGGCATGCGGTAATAGACAACGCGCTCGGTTTCCGCGAAACCGCAAGCCTGATGCGCGGCCTGAGCCGCTGCATTGTCCAATCCCGAATCCGACGCCAGTTCGGCGCAGCCCTGTGCGAGTGCCCAATGCGCCACGGCATCAATCAACAGCCGCCCAACACCGCTACCCCGTGCCGATGCATGCACGACCCAGCCTTCCAGAAAGCCGACTGGAGAACTGTCAGTACCGTTGACGTACTCATGGCGGACACTGGCCTCCGCCATGCCCAGCACCCGACCATCTGTGCCACAGGCCAGCAGGCACGTGTGTCCTTCCGGTTCGATCAGCTCCAACAGGTCAACCAGCTCGGTTTCACTGTCCGGCCAAAGCAGCAAACGCAGTTCGGCCCAGTCCCGCCAATCGCCGGCCCGAGCTGGCCGCACACTGCAGCCAGCGTCGTTCACGGGAACAACATCCGCTTGCTCCACTCTCCCGCTGCATCGGCCTCGTAGCACCAGCGCTCATGCAGGCGGAAATCAGCGCCGTACCAGAATTCGATGCGCCGGGGCACGACACGCACGCCGCCCCAGCCATCTGGACGCGGCACATCGCGGCCTTCGAAGCGCGCCTCGAAATTGGCCAGGCGCTGCTCGAATTCCTCGCGCGAGGCCAACGGCTGCGACTGCACCGAGGCCCAGGCGCCAATCTGGCTCATGCGCGGGCGGCTGGCGAAGTAGGCGTCGGACTCGGCAGCAGATACCAGCTGAGCATCGCCTTCGATCCGTACCTGGATGCCAGCCTCGCGCAGACTGCGCCACAGGAACAACAATGCCGTTGCCCGGTTGTCCTGCAGTTCGCGGCCCTTGCGGCTGTCCAGATGGGTATAGAACACAAAGCCGCGCTCGTCGAAGGCCTTCAGCAACACCGTGCGCGCCGACGGGCGGCCATCAAGGTCTGCGGTGGCAACCGTCATCGCGGTGGCATCGATCTCCTTGCCAGCCTTGGCCTCTTCAAACAATGCGGCGAAAGTCGAAAGCGCTTCTGCGTAAAGATTGGTCATGGTCCTGCTTCGTAGGGCACGTGTTTGGGCTATTGTGGCGGCATGTCCCCCGTTCCGCACAGTTTTTCCCAACGCCGCTTTGCGCCGGCACTGGTCGCACAGGCGTTGGACGATGCGCTGGCCAGTACCAACGGCACGCCGGTACTGGCAATCAGTGGTGTGCAAGGCAGCGGCAAATCCACGCTCGCCGCGCAGATCGTGGACCTGGCGCGCACGCGCGGCCTCTGCGCTGCGGCGGTGTCCATCGACGACACCTACCTGACCCGCGCGCAACGGCAGCGTTTGGCTGATCGCGTGCATCCCTTGCTCGCAACGCGTGGGCCGCCGGGCACGCATGACCTGGCACTGGCGATGGCCACGCTGGATGCAGCCAAGGCCGGGCAAGGCTTCCTGCTGCCGCGCTTTGACAAGCTCGCCGATGAACGGGTGCCGGAAGCACAGTGGAAGAAGATCGAACAACCGCTGGACCTGCTGGTGTTCGAGGGCTGGTTCCTGGGCACGCCGGCGGAAGCCGACGATGCGCTGCAGGTGCCCTTGAACGCACTGGAACGCGAGGCCGATGCCGACGGCCGCTGGCGGCGCTGGTGCAACCAGTCACTGGCTGAGCACTACCCCGGCTTGTGGCAGCGTTTTGACCGGCTGTGGATGTTGCAACCACCCAGTTTTGCGGTGGTCCCGCATTGGCGCTGGCAACAGGAGCAGGCGCTGCAGCAGGCATCACCTGGCCGCAGCAGCATGACAAGGCCGCAGCTGGAGCGTTTCGTGCAGTTCTACGAGCGCATCAGCCGGCAGGCGCTGCGCACCCTGCCCGTTATCGCTGACCGGGTCATTGCTTTGGATGCACAGCGGCAACCCCTGGCAGAAACACAGGACTGATAGTCCAGCGCGGGGCGGGTGAAACAGCGGCGCAAGAACAGCTCGACGGCGCTACCGCCGCCGAGCCTTGCAGATGCGTACCCCGCCTGATCGGCGGGGACCCACCGCGCGATTATCACAGCAGCCCTACTGCACCAGGAACGTGATCCGCAGGTTGACCCGCCACTCGGTGACATTGCCGTCACCGTCGGTGACAACCTTGGTTTCGTTGATCCACGCGCCCTGGATGCCCTTTACCGTCTCGGCCACTTTCTTGATGCCGCTACGCACCGCATCCTCGATGCTGGTCTTGGAGGACGCGTTGACTTCAATGATTTTCGCCACTGACATGTCCAACTCCTTGGTTGCACCACGAACCATTCGTGGAGCTGCCGAGCTTGGCTGCTACCGTGTTAAGGCACTGACACGAGGTGCTAGCATCTTCCAACAATGAATCCCGCCCCCAATCTCATCCTGGTCGGCCCCATGGGCGCCGGCAAAACCAGCATCGGCCGTCGCCTGGCCGAGCGTTTCGGGCTGGTGTTCGTGGATGCCGACCAAGCCATCGTCGACGACGTCGGCTCCAGCATTCCGGCCATTTTCGAGAACGTCGGCGAAGCCGGTTTCCGTGCCCACGAAAAACGGGTCCTGTCCTGCCTGCTGGACGGCAGCGGTCAGCTGATCTCGACCGGCGGCGGCAGCGTGCTCGACCCTGAGAACCGTGAGCGTATCCGCGCCCGTGGTTTCGTGGTCTACCTGCGGGTCAGCGTGGCCTCACAGCTGGCCCGCCTGCACCGCGACAAGACCCGGCCGCTGCTGCAGCGCGAGGACCGCGAGCAGGTCTTGCACGCGATGGCCGAACTCCGCGACCCGCTGTACCGCGAGGTGGCCGACCTGATCATCGATACCGACCTTTACACCCCCGCCGACGCCACCGCGCACACCGTGACCCGGCTTGCCGCGCAATGGAAGATTCTGGAACCGACCCGCATGAGCACCCCCACCCGCACCGTCGCTGTCGGCGGCGAACACCCCTACCAGATCCATATCGGCCCGGGCCTGCTGTCCAAGGCCGAAACGCTGGTCAGCGTCATCCGTGGCCGCCATGTGCTGCTGGTCAGCGACGACACCGTCGCGCCGCTATACCTGGCCCAGGTACAGGCCGCGCTGCTGGCCGCCCGCCCCGATCTGAAGATCGGCCAGCACATCATCCCGGCCGGCGAGGCCTCCAAGACACTGGACAACTTCGGCGGCGCGATCAACGCGCTGGCAAGCCTGGGCGCTACCCGCGATGCCTGCGTGCTGGCGCTGGGCGGTGGCGTGGTCGGCGACCTGGCCGGCTTTGCCGCGGCCTGCTGGATGCGCGGCGTGGACTGCATGCAGTTGCCGACCACCCTGCTGTCGATGGTGGATTCCTCGGTTGGCGGCAAGACCGCAGTGGATATCCCGCAGGGCAAGAACCTGGTCGGCGCCTTCCATCCGCCACGTGCGGTGCTTGCCGATACCAGTGCACTGCGCACCCTCCCGCTGCGCGAACTGCGTGCCGGCCTGGCAGAAGTCATCAAGTACGGCGCCATCCGCGACCCGCTGTTCTTCCAATGGCTGCAGGCCGAACGCGAAGCACTATTGGCGGGCGACGACGGCGCGCTGGCCCAGGCCATCGCGCGCAGCTGCGAGCACAAGGCCGAGATCGTCGAACGTGATCCCCTGGAGAAGGGTGAACGCGCCCTGCTCAACCTCGGCCATACCTTTGGCCATGCGATCGAGACCGCGCAGGGCTATGGCGCGCCTGGCAACGACAACCTCAATCACGGCGAGGCGGTAGCGGTTGGCATGGTGTTGGCGGCCAAGCTGTCGGCGGCGCTGGGCATGGCCGATGCGGCCGATACCGAGACGCTGCGCGAGCTGCTGGCGGCCTACGGCCTGCCGACCACAATCCCCTCCGGCCTCGATGCTGATGCGCTGCTTGGACATATGCGGCTGGACAAGAAGAACATCGCCGGGCGTCTGCGGCTGGTGCTGTGGCGTGGCATCGGCAAGGCCGAGGTGGTGCCGGATGTGGATGAGGCGGCGGTGCTGGACGTGCTGCGGCTGGGCTGAGCGGCAAGTCAAAGGCTTACCCCTCCCCAACCCTCCCCTGCTACGCAAGGGAGGGGGAAGAGCAGGCATGGTCGTGATCTGACAGATCGCAGTGGATGGCCCCCTCCCTTGCGTAGCAGGGGAGGGTTGGGGAGGGGTAGCACTTCGCAGCAAACCCCAAAACCAGCCCAAAACCCGCACACCGGCTACAATCGCCGCCATGCGCGTCCTACTGCAACAGCCGCCCAGCGGCAAAGAAGCCCCCCGCTACGTTCAACTGTCCCTGGTGCCGGATCTGCTCGGTGGCTGGGAGCTGTTGCGTGAAAGTGGCCAGACCGGTGGCCGCATCCAGCTGCGCCGCGAGCTGTTCCTGCAGCACGATGAAGCCATCCACGCCTTCGAGAAGGCCCGCGATGGCCAGATCAAGAAAGGTTTCCAGGTGATGTTCACCGCCGGCCAGCCCGCGCCCTGAATCCCGCATTCCCTGCAGGTGCGCCGCAGCGCGCCTGCGGTTCCTACCCCCAGGAGTTCCATGTGACCAGCCCACTTCGCAATGACCGCTTCCTGCGCGCCCTGCGCCGCGAGCCCGTGGACTACACCCCCGTCTGGCTGATGCGCCAGGCCGGCCGCTACCTGCCCGAATACCGCGCTACCCGCGCCCGTGCCGGCAGCTTCCTGGGCATGGCCAAGAACCCGGAGGTCGCCTGCGAGGTGACCCTGCAGCCGTTGGAACGCTTCGACCTGGATGCTGCCATCCTGTTCTCGGACATCCTCACCGTACCCGACGCCATGGGCCTGGAGTTGTACTTCGTCGATGGCGAAGGTCCGAAGTTCAGGCACCCTGTGCGTGATGTCGCCGCGGTCGCCAAGCTGGCCGTGCCGGACATGGAAACCGAGCTGCGCTACGTGATGGACGCGGTGCGCCTGATTCGCCGTGAGCTGGACGGCAAGGTGCCGTTGATCGGCTTCTCCGGCAGCCCGTGGACGCTGGCCTGCTACATGATCGAAGGCGGCGGCAGCAAGGATTTCGCCCGCATCAAGGCAATGGCACTGAACGAGCCCAAGGCCCTGCACCAACTGCTGGATGTGGTCACCGATGCGGTCATCGCCTACCTGTCGGCACAGCGCGCGGCCGGTGCACAAGCGTTGCAGGTCTTCGACACCTGGGGCGGCGTGCTCGGCCCGGCAATGTACCGCGAGTTCTCGCTGCGCTACCTCAACCGCATCGCCAGCGAACTCAAGCGCGGCGACGGCGCCGAGCGCACCCCGCTGATCCTGTTCGGCAAGGGCACCGGCCAGTACGTGGCCGAGTTGGCCGCCAGCGGCGCTGAGGGCGTCGGCGTGGATTGGACCATCTCGCTGGAAGACGCTGCACGCGCAGCCGGCGGCAAGGTCGCGCTGCAGGGCAACCTGGACCCGACCACGCTGTATGGCTCGCCCGACGCGATCACCCGCGAAGTCGGCAAGGTGCTGGACAGCTATGCCGCCGGCAACGGTGGTTCGCGCGAAGGCCATGTGTTCAACCTTGGCCACGGCATGTCGCCGGACATGAACCCCGAGCACGTCGCCGTGCTGGTGGATGCGGTGCATCGCCTCAGCCGCCGCTGATGCTTGAAGGCCCGGGGCAACCCGGGCCTTTTCTTTGCCTGTAGTGCCGAGCCATGCTCGGCAAGAGCGTTGCACGTAGTCCGGACGCTGCTGGCAAAGCCTCTGCCGAGCATGGCTCGGCACTACAGGTAAACCGAGCACTACGGGTAAAGCCCCTGCCGAGCATGGCTCGGCACTACGTACGCAACATCTGCACACGCATCGGAGGACAATAAGCGCCTGCTCCAGCGCGAGTCGTCTTGATGCCCCCAGCTCCCCCGATCCCGCAGCCCGCCAGTTCCGCCCAGAAACCGCTGCTATGGCTGGTGTCGCTGGCCATCTTCATGCAGATGCTGGACTCGACCATCGTCAACACGGCCTTGCCGGCGATGGCGCGCAGCCTGGGCGAGAGCCCGCTGCAGATGCAGTCGGTGGTGTTCAGCTACGCGCTGGCGGTGGCTACCTTCATTCCCGCATCAGGCTGGATCGCCGATCGCTTCGGCACGCGCCGCACCTTCCTGGGCGCGATCGTGCTCTTCACCGTGGGCTCGCTGGCCTGTGCGCTGTCACCCACCCTGCAATGGCTGGTCGCCTCGCGTGTGCTGCAGGGCATAGGCGGGGCAATGTTGCTGCCGGTGGGCCGCCTGGCGGTGATGCGTTCGGTGCCGCGCGAGCAGTTCCTGTCGGCAATGAGCTTCATCGCGATCCCGGCGCTGATCGGTCCGCTGCTGGGCCCGACCTTGGGTGGCTGGCTGGTGGAAGTTTCCTCCTGGCATTGGATCTTCCTGATCAATCTGCCGATTGGTGCAATCGGTTTTGTGGCTGCGCTGAAAATCATGCCCGACCACTACGGCCAGCGAAAACAGCGTTTCGACCTGGCCGGCTACCTGATGTTGGCGTTCGGCATGATCGCCTTGTCATTGGCACTGGATGGGGTCTCGGCGATCAATTCGGCACATGCACTGGTGCTGCTGCTGGCAGTGGTTGGCATCGCCGCGTTGGCCGGTTACTGGCTGCATGCGGCCAATGCCGCCAATGCGCTGTTTCCGCTGAGCCTGTTCAAGGTGATCAGCTTCCGCATCGGCATCCTTGGCAATCTGTTTTCGCGCGTCGGCAGCGGTGCGATGCCGCTGTTGATTCCGCTGCTGTTGCAGGTCGGCATGGGCTTGAGCCCGATGACCGCCGGCATGATGATGATTCCGGTGGCGCTGTCAGGTATGGCTGCAAAGCGGGCCGCGGTAAGCCTGGTGGAACGCTTTGGCTATCGCCGCATCCTGATGATCAACACCGTCTGCGTGGGCCTGGCGATGGCCAGTTTCGCCTTGATCAACGCCGATCAGCCGTTGTGGCTGCAGCTGACCCAGCTGGCGATCTTCGGTGCGGTCAATTCAATGCAGTTCACCGTGATGAACACCGTTACCCTGCGTGACCTGGACATGCATCAGGCCAGCAGCGGCAACAGTCTGTTGTCGATGGTGATGATGCTCGCCACCGGTTTTGGCGCCGCCACCGCCGGCAGCCTGCTGGCGGCCTTTGGTGACCACTTGAGCAGTCACGGCGCGACTGCGGCGCTGCATGCCACCTTCATCTGCGTTGGCGCGATCACGCTCAGTTCGACCCTGGTGTTCTGGCAACTGCCGGACAACCGCCCACATCCGCGCGCGGTTGAAGAAGTGGCCGAATAGCGCCCCTCAGTCCTGCGCGGCCTGTACCCGCTGCCGCCGCTGCGCCTCCAATACCCCGGCGATAGCTTCCAGCAACATCTGCGCTGTCACCGGCTTGCGCAGGAAATCGGCAAAGCCGGCTTCACGTGCCAACGGCTCGGCCTCGGCATCGGAGCGTGCGGTCACCGCGATCAATGGCATGTCGTAACCCATTGCCTTCATTTGCCGTGCCAGCCCGAAGCCATCAATGCCGGGCAGATCCAGATCCAGCAAGGCCACATCGAACTCATGGTTGGACAGTTCCGCCAGTGCCGCCAAGCCATGCGCGGCATGCACGGCGATATGCCCATGCACTTCCAGCAAACCGCGGATCACCGCGGCAATGGTCGGGTCGTCCTCCACCAGCAGTACCCGCTGCGGCGACAAACTCATCCACGCGCCACTGGCGGCATCGTCATCCATCGAGGTGGGCGGCACTTCCCAGGCCAGTGGCAGATCAACAATGAAACAGGTGCCCTCGCCCAGGCTGCTTTCCACATCGATGCTGCCGCCCATCGCCACACTCAACTCATTGCAGATGGCCAATCCAAGGCCACTACCACCGTAGCGCGCGGCGGTACGCGCGCCATCGGCCTGTTCAAAGCGACGGAACAAGCGTTGCTGTTGCTCCGCACTGATGCCCGGGCCGGTGTCGCTGACTTCGAAGCGCACGCCGTTGCCACCCTCCTGCAGGCGCACGCGCAGGCTCACCGAACCATGGCTGGTGAACTTGATCGCATTGCCAAGCAAGTTGAGCAGGATCTGCCGCAAGCGCATCACATCGCCGGTCAGGCGCGTGCGCGGCGCAGCCGCATTGTCGAATTCGAATTTCAGCCCGCGCCGTTGCGCCAGCGGTTCCATCAGACCGCGCACGTCCTCAAGCAACTGCCGCAGCTCCAGGGGCTGGTTCTGCAACTCCAATCGGCCAGCCTCGATCCGGGCCAGATCCAGCGCATCGTTGACCAGTCGCAACAAGTGCTCACCGGCACGACGGATCGACTGCGTATAACCGCGCTGACGCTCATCCAGCGGCGTGGCCAACAACAGTTCGCTCATGCCCAGCACGCCCGTCATCGGTGTGCGCACTTCATGACCCAAGGTGGCCAAGAAACGGGTCTTGGCCAGAGAAGCCTGCTCGGCCAGTTCCTGCTTGTGGCGGGCCAGCTGCCATTCGTTGCGACGGCGCAGACGCCGTTGGTACAACCAGGCCCCACCCAGAATCAGGGCAACAGCGAGCACGATGAAGCTCATCACCCCGGCCGGGCTGCGTGCCCACGGCGGCTGCACGCGGAAGGCCAGGGTCTGCACTGGCGACCAGACGTTGTCCGAGGTGGCAGCCTGTATTTCCAACTGGTAGCGGCCGGGCGGCAGCCGCGAGAACACGCGGTCGCCAGATGCGCCCACGTCTACCCAATCCGGGTCGTAGCCGGCCAGACGGAAGCGGTAAGTATTGGTCGCCGAGTCGGCGAAGGACAATAGGCGCGCGGCGATGCGCAGGTCACGGTCGCCATCCAGAATCTGCAAGGGCGACTCAAGCGTGATGTCGCGCTCCTTGTCGCCACGACGCACGCTGACCCGCTCGATGATCAGCGGCGGTCGGCGGGTTGAAGGCTTCACCTGACTGGGATCAAACAACACCACCCCATCGGGGGTGCCGCCGGCAAGCTGGCCGGTGCGCGCCTGTACCAGCGAGCGGCGGCGGAACTCCTGCCCCGGCAGCCCATCATGCACGCCGTACAGGCGCACCGAACGATTGGCCGGATCAAGCCGGATCAGGCCACGCGCGCTGATCGCCCACGCCACGCCTTCAGGGTCCACCTGCAAGCCGGTCGCGGCCAACATCGGGAAGCCCTGCTCGACGCCAACGCGGTCAAGCAGGGTCATACGCTGCCCATCCCAGAGATAGCGATCCATGCGCCCGAGACCGGCAATCCATGCCACACCGGTATCAGTGACATGGAAGGTGGAGACGCGCCCGGCCGGCCCGCCCGGCACCGGTGAAAAACTTCCGCTTTGCGGCTGCCAGGCATGCAGGCCGGTTTCGGCAGCCAACCAAAGGTGGTCGCCCGGCCCACATTGCATGTCTTCCACCAGCACTTGCGGCACGCCGGCCTGCCCTGGGAGCAGCTGCAACAGGACGTGACCATCGGCATCGCGTTGTTGCATGCCGCCATCTTCGGAATAGATCCAGATCCGGCCGCCATCACAGCTGCGCACGATGTCGCCATCGCCAACCATCGCCGCATCCTTGCCATCGCCGCTATGCCAGCGCTGCACACTGCCATCGTCCGGGTCGTAGCGGATCAGCGCATCCAGGCTGCCGATCCAGACCTTGCCGCGCTGATCCTCCACCAACGATTGTGGCCAGTTGTTGCCATCGATCGCCTGCAGGTGATGCTGGACTTCGCCACTGCCGGGGTCCAGTCGATCCAATGCGCCCCGGGTGCCCACCACCCAGATACCGCCGGAGGCGGATGGCGCCAAGGCCAAGGCATACGGATTGCGCAACGAGGATGGATCATCCAGATGCCGCGACAATACCGAAAACTGCCGCCAGCTTGGTGGCAGATGCCAGAGCCCGGCATTGGTGCTGGCGAACCACAGGCCGCCTTCGCGGTCTTCGTAGGCACTGGACCAGTTGGGCTTGACGATACCGCGCTCCTGCGAACTGTAGAGGGGCACGTTGCGCACCACGCTGCTGCGGATGCGCCCCAGCCCTGAACGGGTGTCCAGCCAGTAACTGCCATCGGCGGAAAACTGCAGCATGTTGAATACATCGCCGGGCGCTGAACCGGCCCAGCTGGCGGCTTCGAAGCGTCCGTCAGTGTGCCGCTGGACCACACCTTCGTTGGTGGCCACCCACAGCCGGCCCAGCTTGTCCACCTTCAAACCATTGATGCGTGGCGAAGGCAGCAGCGCATTGCTGACCCGGTCGAAGCCGCCTCCATTCCAGCGCGCCAGCCCACCCTTGGTACCCACCCAAAGACTGCCATCGGGGGTGACTGCCATATAGGTCACCGCCGCTGCCGGCAAACTGTGCTCATCGCCGGCTATCGGCATGAAGCGGCGGATATTGCCGTCCGGATCCAGCCGGTGCAGGCCACCGGTGGCAGTACCAAACCAGACGCTGCCATCGGGCGTGGAGGCGATCGACCAG
Source organism: Stenotrophomonas sp. STEN021 (assembly GCF_056760175.1). Classification (NCBI taxonomy): domain Bacteria; kingdom Pseudomonadati; phylum Pseudomonadota; class Gammaproteobacteria; order Lysobacterales; family Lysobacteraceae; genus Stenotrophomonas; species Stenotrophomonas sp. STEN021. Next base: position 70,439 of record NZ_JBRREH010000007.1, read on the forward strand.
ATGGTATTGCTGCCGATCTGCGGGTAGGTCTGCTGATCGAAGAATCTGAACTTGAGCCTGTCTGGCGACAACATCACCAGCCCGGCGTTCTGGGTACCGATCCATAGCCGATTGCTTTTGTCGGCGTGCAGGCTCCACACCACGTTGTCGCGCAGTCCATTCTCCGCGCGCCAGATGCGGTAGTTGCGGCCGTCGTAGCGGGCAAGACCGTCACGACTGGCCAGCCACAGGTAACCGGTGAGGTCCTCGGCAAAGGCATTGATGTTGCTGGATGGCAGCCCATCAGCCACGGTCAACTGCCGTGGTTGCGGCGTTGCAGGCACTTCGGCCAGCGCCAACGCTGATACCGGCAGCAGTGCGCTCAGCAACATCCCTGCAAACCATTTCATCAAACCCAGCCTCCTGCCACGCCACCCGGCGCGTCTGTGATGGCGCCTATTGTGCCTGTGCCGGTGCCACTGCATCAGCGATCGCATCGACCAGCATCTGTCCGGTTACCGGTTTGCGCAGGAACCCCACCATGCCAGCCGCGCGTGCCAGCTGTTCGGCCTGCACGTCAGCACGTGCGGTGACAGCGATCAACGGGAAGCGGTGGCCGGATCCGCGCAGCTGATCGGCCAGCGCAATGCCATCCAATGCTGGCAGGTCCAGGTCCAGCAGACCGACATCGAATACCTGCTCGCCCACCTCGGCCAACGCGGCCAGGCCGTGCGCGGCATGTACCACCTGATGACCGCGCGCGTTCAGCAGGCCACTGATCACCTGGGCCACCGTCGGATCATCTTCAACCAGCAATATTTTCAGTGGCCGCAGCGCCATCGCGGGCTCGGCAACCGCAGCCCCGGCGCTGATCGAATGTTCCCATGGCAACGGCAGTTCAAGCATGAAGCACGCACCTTCGCCCAAGCGACTCTCGACGCGGATGCTGCCGCCCATGGCAATTGCCAGCTCCTGGCAGATCGCCAGACCCAGGCCACTGCCGCCGTAGCGCGACGCAGTGCGGTTACCGTCGGCCTGTTCAAAACGCTGGAACAAACGACTCTGCTGCTCGGCGCTGATGCCTGGCCCGCTATCGCTGACACTCAGGCGGATGCCGTCATGCCCCGGCAACAGCTGCGCGCTCATCGCGACCTTGCCGCGCTCGGTGAACTTGATTGCATTGCCCAGCAGGTTCATCAGTATCTGCCGCAGGCGCATGGCATCCCCTACCACCATCACCGGCGTTGCAAACGGCGCGGCAGCCTCGAACACCAGCCCGCGACGCTCGGCCATCGGTGCCATCAAGGCGCTGACCTCCTGCAGCAGGCGACCGAGGTCAAACGGGCGGTTGTCCAGCTCCAGCCTGCCAGCCTCGATACGCGCCAGATCCAGTGCGTCATTGACCAAGGCCAACAAGTGCGTACCAGCCTGCTGGATCGCACCGGCAAAGCGCTGCTGGCGCTCGTCCAGGTTGGTGCCCAACAACAATTCGCTCATGCCCAGTACACCGGTCAGCGGTGTACGCACTTCGTGACCCAAGGTTGCCAGGAAGCGGGTTTTCGCCTGTGAAGCCTGCTCGGCCAACTCCTGCTTGTGCACTGCCAACTGCCATTCGTTGCGCCGCCGCTCGCGCCGCTGATAGGCAAGCACGGCCGCCGCCGCCAGCAACCCGAGCAACAGCGCCCATGCCGCCAATGCCCAATTGCTGCGCCACCACGGCGGTGCAACCTCGATCTGCAATGTCTGCGGTTGCGTCCATGGACCATCGGCAGCTGCCCCCTGCACCTGCAGCCGGTAGCTGCCGGCAGGCAGGCGCGATACCAGTCGCTCACCATCACTGCCCAGATCCACCCAGTTCTGGTCGTAGCCTTCGATCTGGACGCGGAAACGATGCCGCGCAGGATCGACATAGGACAACAGGCGCCCGGTCACCCGCAGATCGCGGTCCTGTGGACCGAGGTGAATCACGGTTCCTTTCAGCTGCTGCTCGCGTGCCGCATCGTCGCGACGCACACCTATGGACTCGATCACCAGCTGCGAGCCCACCGGTGCGGCGATCTTGGCGTCGGGATTGAAACTGAGCAGGCCGGTGGCAGACACCGCCAATGCCCGCCCGCAACCGGCATGTGCCGGAGGTCTGGCGGTGAACTCGGTATCGGTCAAACCGTCGCCTTCTTCCAATACCCGCACCCGCGCTGCGCCCGGCTGCCACCACAACAACCCGCGTGTGGTGGTCGCCCATAGCTGTCCACTGCAGCCAACCACCAGCCCGCCCATCGCTACTGCCGGCACACCCTCCTCATTGCCCAGCCGCTGGGCCAGCGAAAACCCGCCAGCATCCTGATGGTAGCGCTCCAGCGCGCCGTCACGTGCCAGCCAGGAATCGCCGTCGGCGAGGAAAACAAGGTCGTAGACCATTCCTTCCGAGACACCAGGCACGCTGACGAAACGCTTGCCATCAAAGCGCTGCACGCCAGCGCCGCCAACCAGCCACAGGCTGCCATCCGTGCCCTGCCGCAGTTGCTCCACCAGTTTTTCAGGCAGGCCGGACGCCGTGCCCTGTGGATAGGTCGCCAACAGGCGACCGTCGGCCGCACGGTGCTGCAGCCCATAATTGATGATCGACAGCCACATGCTGCCGTCGGCCGCCAGCCGCATCAGGTCGGCGCGCCGACTCGGATCGTCCCCCACCCCCAGGTCGATCCGGCGCACCTGCCCATCGGCAGGCCGATACAGTGTGATCCCACCTGCACGACCCAACCAGATAACCCCGTCACTGCCGCGCTGCACCGACCAGATGCTGCCTGGGCCAAGTTGTGCCTCACCGGCCAGCTGTGACAGCTTGCCGGCCGGGTCCAGTTGGTACAGACCATGGCCGCCGACCACCAGAAAACCGTTGCCGTCGGCGGCAGAATTGATCAGGTACAGGCTCTCCAGCGACTTGCCGTCGAGCTGATAGTGGCTGGAGAAGCGCGACCAGTCCGGACGCAGGTAGGCCACGCCCTGGGTCAACATGGCAGTCCAGATGCCACCTTCGTGATCCTGCAGCAGATCCAGCACACCACTATTGGCAGTCAGGAAGCCGCTGCCACCATCACCGTCCAGCAACTGCAGGTTGTGCGCATCGCCGCGATACAGGCCGGCGGAACTGCCCATCCAATAACGCCCATCGCGGTCGTGCAGGACCATGGCCGCACGCGCCTGCGCCGCCTGCGGCCATGGCGCAGCCGACACCGCGCCATCTTCAAGTACCCGGTACAGGCCGGTATCGGTGCCCGCCCAGATGCCGCCATCACGGTCACCGCTCAAGCGGATCACATCCTTGTCCTCAAGCAGTGGCGAATGCACGGCTGCAAAGCCGGCACCCGGCCGCCAGCGCACAAGACCACTGGTGGTGCCCACCCACATGCTGCCGTCCTTGCCAGGCAGCAAGGCGTAGATGGTGTCATCCGGCAGACTGCGCGGATCGTCGGGCCGATGTTGGTAACGGCTGATCCGGCCATCGGCGTGCAGCAGGCAGATGCCGCTGCCACTGGTGCCCACCCATAGGTCGCTGCCGTGCATGGCCAACGCCCAGACCTGGTGTCTGCAGATTGCCTCCAGCTCGGCGAAGCGGGTGAACCGCTGGCGCTTGGCATCCAGCATCGCCAAGCCGGCGCCGTTGGCCCCGACCCAGACCCGGTCCTGCGCATCGATCAGCATGGTTTCCAGGGTGTTGCCCGGCAATGAACCCGACACCTGCGGGTCGTGCCGCCATACCCGCAGGTGGGTACCGTCGTAGCGCGCAAGGCCGTCATCGGTGGCGGCCCAGATGTAGCCGTGGCGATCCTGGCCCAACGCAAGCACGGTCCGTGACGGCAGGCCTTCGGCCACACCCAGACGCCGCATGCGCGGTGTCTCAGCCAGATCCAGCGCTGCCGCCCAGCACGGCCACAACAGCAGCAGCGCCAGCACGGCCCGCCGCACCTCCGCAAAAATCCCTTTCATCGATGCCCCACACTCCCCATCGCGACCCGCTTGCATCAACCGCCAACCGTGGCGACTTTAGCGCCGCCCCCGCCACGGGCAAAGTCACCCGAACCGACTACGTAACAAACCGTTGCGCAATATGCGCACAAACCATCACCCGCATCCGCCTAGAATCGCCTATCCCGACCCGGAGCCGGACCTTGCTGCCACGCCTGCTATTGCTGATCTGCGGCCTGCTGGCCTTTGCCGCCAATGCTGCCAACCAGCGCTACCGGCTCGACCCGGTGCATACCCGGGTGCTGTTCGCCATCGAGCATGCCGGCTTCTCGCATGCCTTGGGCACGGTATCCGGCAGCGAAGGCGTACTCGACTTCGACCCGCAGGACTGGGCCAAGGCACAGCTGCAGGTCGTGGTGCCGATCACCCGGCTGGACCTGGGTGACGACAAATGGAACCAGGCCACGCTGGCGCGCAACCTGCTCGATGGCGAGCGCTTCCCACAGGCACGCTTTGTTTCCAGCCGGGTCGAGCCGATTGATGCCAGCCACGCCCGCGTATTCGGCCAATTGACATTGCGCGGGGTCAGCCGCGAGGTGGTCCTCGACGTCACCCTCAATGCCCTCAAACGCCACCCGCTGCCGCCATTCCGGCGTACCGCCGGGTTCTCGGCGACCACCACGCTCAGTCGCGCCGACTTTGGCATCAGCGCCTGGCCCTCGGTGATCGGCGACAAGGTCGAGCTGCGCATCGAGGCCGAAGCCGTGCGCGATGCCGCTGCCGAAGCACCGCCAGCCTCCACAGAACCGGTGCCCGCGCCGGACAGCAGCCTCGAAGACGCCGCCGACGCGGCCCTGAAATCAGCAACAGAATCGGAAAAACACCCATGAGCCTTGAAAACACCGCGCAACGCTGGGGCAGCCTCAGCAAAAGCCTGCACTGGCTGATCGCCCTGCTGATTCTGGCCCTCGGCATCGTCGGCCTGGTCATGGGCGAGTTCCCGAAGACGCCCAAGTACTTCTGGATCTACACCATGCACAAGTCGATCGGCATCACAGTCTTGCTGCTGGTGGTACTGCGCTTGCTGTGGCGCCTGTATGCCGGCGCGCCGGAGCCGGTGCCAGGCACTCCCAGTTGGCAGGAACGGATTGCCTCGGCCACGCATTGGCTGTTGTACGTGCTGATGTTCGCCATCCCGCTGTCAGGCTGGCTGTACGACTCGGCCAGTGGCCTGCGCCCGTTCAAGCTGTTCGGGCTGGTCGAAATGCCCAAGCTGGTTGCCCCCAGCGAGCAGGCCAGCCAGTTCTCCCACGCCATCCACGAATGGGGCTTCTGGGCGTTGATCCTGTTGGTGTTGGCGCATGCAGGTGCCGCGTTCTATCACCACATTCATCTACGCGATGCCACGCTGGTACGCATGCTGCCGCAAGGCTGGCTCAACCTTCCGCAAAAGGATTCCGCATGAACATCAAGCTCAGCTCCCCCGCCGCCGTCGCCGCTGCCCTGGCCGGCATGCTCGCCGTCGCCCCGGCAATGGCCGCCGACTACCAACAGGCCCCGGGCCCCGGCTCCATCCTGGTGTTCGCCAGCAAGTACGATGGTGAAGTGTTCACCGGCAGCTTCCCCGGCTTCCAGACCCAGGTGAGCTTCGACCCGGCCAATCCGGCTGCGGGCAAACTGGACGTGACCATCCCGCTGGTCGGTGCCAAGAGCGGCAATACCGACCGCGACTCCACCCTGCAGGGCGCCGATTTCTTCAACGTGGCCAAGTTTGCCCAGGCCCGTTACACCGCCAATGGCTTCCGCGCATTGGGCAACAACCAGTACGCCGCCGACGGCACGCTGGAGCTGCGTGGCGTCAGCAAGCCGGTCACCTTGACCTTCACCTGGGCAGCGGGCGCACAGCCGGTGCTGACCGGCAAGGCCACGGTCAAACGCCTGGACTTCGGCGTGGGCGGTGGCGACTGGGCCGACACCAAGACCATTCCCAACGAAACCGCGATCAGCACCATCGTCAAGCTAAACGCCAAGTAAAAAAAAGCCGACCTCACCCCCTCTCCCGCAAGCGTGAGAGGGGCATGTAGTGCCGAGCCATGCTCGGCAGAGGCTTTCCCGGCAACACCCAACCTGTAGTGGGGGGGGGGGGGGGGGGGGGGGGGGCGGGGGCGCGCGCGCCCCGCCCCGGGGGGGCGGGCCGCCGGGGGGGGCGGGGCGGCCGGGGCGGCCCGCCGGGG